>JAYVAQ010000708.1:0-3553 GCA_043750875.1 Rhodanobacteraceae bacterium | reverse complement strand
GCCCATTTCGCCCGCGCGCACCATGTTGATGTAGAGCTTAGTAAATGCGCCCCCCTGATTTTCCAAGGCGACGCTTAAACTGGAACCCCCGCGTACGCTGTCGCGAATGCGCGTCACCAGCCGCTTCATTTTGTCGTTTTCGGCCAAATCGAGCAAAATCTGCAGCGCTCGATCCAATGGCAAGCCCGCGCCAAGTAGGTTGGCGAGTTGCTCGGTAAAGGTGCCAATTTGATCGGCACTAATACCGGAGGAGCTGCCCAACAAGCCAACAATGGAGGCGGCGGATTTATCGGCGGGTTGCGCCTCAATCGGCACATTGCCCTGCTCTTGCAACTTGGCAATAACCTCATCTTTGGTGGCGGCTTCCATGACACCCTGGAGGATTTCACCGGTAGGGGCGATGGCGCGGTAGCGGAAGTTGGTCATGCGTTAGCCCTCCTGCACGACGCGCAGCACTTCTTCCAAAGTCGTCACGCCGCGCATAGATTTCATCAAACCGTCCTCATACATGGTGCGCATGCCGTGTTCTTGAGCGAGCTTTTCAATATCGCCCATGCCGGAACGCTGCATGATCAGGCGGCGAATCGGGTCATTCATCACCAAAAACTCCATAATCGTGGTGCGCCCGGCGTAGCCTGAAAGCGTGTTGGCGTTTGGCACCGGGCGATACAGCTCGATTTCTTTCGCATCACTAAAGCGGCGCAATTTATGTTCTTCCACAACTTCAGGCAGTGCGAAATATTTTTCACTGCTGCTGCTATCAAGTTTGCGCACCAAGCGCTGCGCCAGCACGCCATTGACCGTCGAGCACATCAAATAATCATCGACACCCATATCCAACAATCGCGTAACCGCCCCTGCCGCTGAGTTTGTATGCAGTGTGGATAACACCAAATGCCCAGTTAGTGCGGACTGAATCGCGATTTTCGCGGTATCCAAATCACGCATTTCGCCAATCATGATGATGTCTGGATCTTGCCGGACGATCGAACGCAGCGCACTGGCGAAATCTAGCCCAATTTGCGGTTTAACTTGAATTTGATTGACGCCTTCCAGCTGATACTCGACCGGATCTTCAACGGTAATGATTTTGACGTCCGGCTGATTAATTTTTTGCAGCGCGGTGTAGAGCGTGGTGGTTTTGCCGGAGCCCGTGGGGCCAGTAACCAGCATGATGCCGTGCGGTTGATTCAATACCTTCAAAAAGCCCGGTAGAAAATCATCAGTAAAGCCTAAGCTGTGGAAATCCAACACCAGCGCTTCGCGGTCCAAAATCCGCATCACTACAGATTCCCCGTAACTGGTGGGCACCGTTGACACCCGCAAATCCAGTGCTTTGCCCTGCACTTGCAACATGATCCGGCCATCTTGCGGCAGGCGGCGTTCGGCGATGTTGAGTTTCGCCATAATCTTGACGCGCGAAATAACCGCCGCAGTCGATGAGCTAGGCGGCGACTCCACTTCGTGCAGCACGCCATCGATGCGATAGCGCACCTTTAGGCGATTCTCGAACGGTTCGATATGGATATCTGAGGCGCGCGATTCGACCGCGCGCTGCATCAATAGATTCACCAAGCGAATCACGGGCGCTTCCGAGGCCAAATCGCGCAGATGCTCGACATCGTCTTCGCCGCGCGCGGCTTCGTCTAGATTTTCGACAATCGCGCCCATGGCAGAACGGCCCTGGCCGTAATAGCGTTCGATCAAATCATCAATTTCGGAACGCAAACCTATGCGCGCCGAAACTGGCTTGCCAGTTGCCATCGACACCGCATCCACCGCGAACCGATCCAGCGGGTCGGCGACGACGACCTGAATTTCGTGCTCCGAAACCGCCACCGGGCACACATGGTGCGCCTTCAAGAATCGCATCGAAAGATTGACATCCGCCGGCGGCATTTCCGGAGCGTCTTTCATAGCCATCAGTGGAATGCCGAGCACTTCACCGGTTGCCTCCGCGACATCACGCTCACTCGCCAAGCCAAGCCGGGCTAGTAACGCAGTTAAACTCGCTTCATTGCCTTCTTCAAATAATCGCTTGGCGCGAATCAAATCACTTTCTTTCAGTCGGCCTTTTTTTAACAACAACTCGACTACGATTTCTTCGGCTACTGCCGGATCAAGGGCAGATAAAGTTGCCGCAATCGCACGCACAGATTCTTGTCGCGCAGTAACCGCATCAGCTTCTAACGGCACCAGTTCAAGTTTTTGCGTTACCGAATCTTGCGTGTCGGATTCATGCAACTGATCCGATTCAATCGACATGCCCGGGCGCAATTCGTTTTCAGGCAAAGTAGTGTCAGAACTTGCCATTTCGGGCACCAATTCAGCGGCTTCAGCCAAAACCTCCTTGATCACCATAGCCTCTGTAGTTAGCTCCGGCGCAGTTTTTGACTTCTCGACGTTTTCACCAATTTCAACACTCACGATGCGTCCTCATTCCCGGAAGTGGCATCGTCATCAAGCGACTGAATGTGGTCCAGTTTGATTAAATCGTCAATGAACTTACGATTCATCAGCGCCCAAAGCACCACGGGCGTCAGCGGCGGCAAAATTAAATATCCAAACTGATACATCAAAGCCAAAAAAGTTGGGCTCAAATGATGCTTGGCAAGCGCCGCTGCACCGCCTTCCACTGTTGAATTCACGTATTGCAAAATATCCCAAACCACACCGTTGACCTGCACAAGCCAGATAACCACCGCACCAATGGCGATCTGGCGCAATCGGGTGCCAACGCTGTTTGGCGTGGCAAGTGCAAGGCCAGCAATCACCGGCAGGCCGTAGCCGTAAATCATCGGATTGATCGTAAAATCGATGACTAACTGCTTACCTGCTTGAGCCTGCGCTATTAACGCCGGATCAGTGACTAACGAACTAAGCACGTTGAACACGTATTTATTGCGTTCGATGTCGACGAAAATATCCGGCATCCAACTCAGTAATACCGCTTTGCAAAGCCAAAGTACCGGCGTTACCGCAGCTCCCGCGAAGGCAAACCAAAGAAATAGTGAAAGTGGCAAATACAGCGCGGCAGCCAAGCACAACGGACGAATAGGTCCAAACATAATTATTTCGCAAAATAGAGCACGGAAGTTGACCGCGAAGCGTACCTTAAGTTCAGCTAGCCTGCGTTTGTTCGCGCTTTCCAACGGGCTAGCACCTGATTTTGATCGGGTTCGTCATTGCGAGCAAAGCGAAGCAATCTAGCTTCGAGGCACCTGGAGATTGCTTCACTGCGTTCGCAATGACGAAACCGGAGGGCCTTTAAGCCGTTAGCACTGATGCTAGAACAGCGTCAGACTCAAATTGTTTCCTATTGGTTCTCCGTGCAATTTGGCATGAATAGTCACAAATCGTTTTGATAATAATGACTTAGCGGCAAAAGCGCTAACAGCGCTTAAAAATGCCCCAAATACGCCACGCGTGCGGCCTTGACAGCGCCCCGGCAGCGCAATAGTGTGGTGAATTGTGGGAAAAAGTGGCTGATTGTGGGGTCACCGCGAAAAATCCTCGCAGCGATGGGAATTTGACGGCGGCTAATGTCTTCCAA
>JAYVAQ010000707.1:0-8783 GCA_043750875.1 Rhodanobacteraceae bacterium | reverse complement strand
CGAATGATCGTTCAAGGTCAGGACAAATTTGCCGCGAATTGACGAAAGCGTTTCCGCTAACAACTCGTATTGATCCAAGCCGAAGTCGACATTGTACCCTGCGGTTTCCCAGTAAGGTGGGTCGCAAAAGAACAAGGTATGTGGGCGGTCATAGCGCTTGATGCAATCGCTCCAGGGCACACATTCAATCAAAACGCGCGATAGGCGAATGTGCGCTAACGATAGCGCCTCTTCAATTCTGAGCAGGTTAAAAGGCGTAGTTCTGGTCGCGGTGCCAAAGTTTTGCACTTCCACGTTCGCACCAAAGCAAGTCTTTTGAAGGTAGAAAAACCGGGCGGCGCGCTGGATGTCGGTCAGGCCGTCAACGTTTTGCAGCTTCACCCAGTCAAACATTTTGCGGCTGACAAGCGACCATTTGAACTGCCGGATGAATTCTTCAAGATGGTGTTGCACCACTCGATACAGGCTGACCAGATCTCGATTGATATCGTTTAAGACTTCCACCTTGGCCGGTTTCTCGCGGTCGAACAGCATTGCAGCGCCACCGGCGAAGGGTTCGACGTAACAGGTATGAGCGGTAAAAAAGGGGAAAAGCTGGCTCGACAGGCGGCGTTTGCCACCCGGCCAGGGAATAAGTGGGCGTGCTTTCATTGAATTAACTCGGCGTGATAGCCTCGCTCTGCCCGACATCGGGTGGGAGAGCCCTGGCTTTTAGCACCGCATCAACGGTGTTGAGAGGCCCGCTTAGCTGTTTCAGCAGCGCGGCGGGCGCTCTTCCTCAGGCGAGTGTAGTGACTCGCTTCGCGCGTTTGGCTGGAACTACTTCCGGGCACTTTTCCACCCGATCCAGCCACTGCTTAAGCCGTTCGATCAATGATCGTGCCAGCATTTTAGGCGTCATTTTCCTGCTTGAAATGCCAATACCGCCGTTTATTAGTGCCGTTTGACTTTGCACCCAAGCATCGAGCGCAGCACTGGTGTTTACTTGCACTTTGCGCTGCCGGTACAGCTTAGCCCACAGCACAACCATATACTCAGCCTGCGTCATTTTTCCGGCCTTCTTTGCCGGTTTGGCAAGCTCAGTGAACCCGTTCGAGCGCAGGTGCGTCAGCACCCGCAGTAACTCAAACTCATCCATTTCAGTCCGACTTTCCTTGCGCGTCAATGTCTTGAACATGGCACGCATGGTGTCGTCGTCGATGCACAGCTGTTTGCAGCCCACCCCGATTGCCGCATAGAGAGCAAAGCGATTAGCCATGATGCACCTCACAGCGCCGGGCCAACTGCACTAACCATAGGGCTAGATTGGGTGGTGTCATCTCACGTTCGGCTTTTGTTACTCTGGGCTTGCCTTGGCGACGGCTGCCATCCTTACGGCGACCGCTATCTGTGACGACATATTCAGCATCACCTAGAACGATCGGCATTACCGGCACATCTACTGGCGCGCATCCTACTATGTACAAAATCGTGCGTTTGCGCGCCCTGTGACCCCACCAAAATTGATCAATAACAAGCGAGAATCCGCCAAATTGATCAAAAGCCCCAGCCTTCGGCAACTGTTGGCAGAGCCACAATTCGGACTGCACGGGATGCTCAAGTACGCCGCCGAATTCCCGCACCAAAGCGACAGCCAGTCGCGCAGGTTCTTCTCATCCGCACGCGGACGGGCCATATGCCGTAGCTGACCCCAGGCGCGGCATGGTGGGTGCGCAACGATGGGCCACGGGCCATCATAGGTGCGAGCATCACGCGCCACATCGTAAACATCCAAGTTAGGTAGTTCCTTGTAGTGGCTGTCTGCGCGCGCGAACAATACGGCTACGTGAGGCGTTTCCATGTCAGTCGCCAATCTTGGCTAAATTGATGCCCAGCGCTTTCAAGTTCTGGCTCAGCGCCTTTTCCCCGCTGACGAACGGCGTGTTATCACCTTTGATTCGCAGGCAATCCACTTGCTGCAAAGCTTCGTCACTAAGCGTTTCCAGCGCTTCATAATTGGGCACCACTGTTGTGCGTAAGAAGCGCTCAGCATCCAATCGTTGAATGATCTGATCGACTGCCGTATCGCTGACTTCGATCAAATCCGGCTGCTGACGAAAGCCAAACTTCACGCCCAATATGTCCAGTGACTTCGGCTTGACGAACTCGCAGTCTGCCTCCTTCACCAAATCAAACAGCTTTTGCTCAGCGCTTTGCATGCGCTCAATTTCGCCCTTTGCCTGTGCGGCAAACTTGACGCCCAACGCGGTTATTTTATCCAGCGCGGGCTGGGCCTTGCGTGCCACCGCGTTGCGGGCTTTAGCTACGTCGCGCGCGGCGGTGTGGATTAAATCTAATGGTGTAAATTTCATGAAGTACTCCCAAGTAAAAAACGTTTCTGACCAACTAGGTCAGGCAGGGAGACCCGTTTCATCGCACTGATTTGCATCAGCGATGACAATGCGCGTTGACGCAGGAACTCACAGGTTTCATCGAGTTCGCTTGGGGTGGCGGCCATGAAATAACCGCACCGTGGATGGGCGCAGATGTGCTGGCCTTCCATCCTTAATTCTTGAACCATTGCCCGTAAATCCCGCGCGGTGCACTTGCGGTCGAAGCGATCACGAAATTCCTTGACCAGCCGCTCCACCGTCGTCGCACGCTCAATGCCGATATGGTGTTGCATCAAAGTCAGCAGTTCGTGCCGTTCGATTTTCATGGCGAAATTCTCCCGATCTCGCGTTCGAGGTAGAAAACAGCCTTTCTCAAATCCTCAACCGTCGCGCCTTTTAAGGCCGCGCGCCATATGTACTTGACGGCGTTACCTAAATTGAACGTCATGTGCTCGACGATAGTGATGCACTCCACGCCGCTCGGATGAGCGTTGTAGTGCTGCGGATGATTAACGGCATCGCGTGTAAATACGGCATCTAGGTCTGCTTCACTCATAAACTACTCCCGAAAGCCCAGGGATTTGCTCAAGCAATACCGCCCGAATTTGCGCGGCTATTGCGCGGTGTTCGGCTTGCGTGGACTTCTCCGTGCGCAATTTGCAATAGTGAATAAAGCTGCGAATCGTGCCCGCCATATACATGACGGACTCGGTCAAACCCTCAGTCAACACTGCGCGTGCGACTTCCTTAGCAACACCCCGGCGCAGTGCTTCTTCATAGATTGCTGTCGAGTATGTGGCCGCGTTCGTTTGTTGCGAAAGCCACCACGCGCTGAGGTTTTCATCAACATTAGCAAGGCTGTTCTGGCGGTTTTTCACGTCTTGCAGGCGTGCTTCTCGTAACACCGGCGGCGCAGAAACGGCGGCATAGCGCTGCGAGAATTCCTGGAAGCTGAAGGATCGATGGCGCAGAATTTGGCGCGCGATATCGCGCGTCGTCTTGATCTCTACGGTCATGCTCGCCATCTCGAACGGCGACCAGTGCTGATGCGCCACAAGATACGCCATCAACTTTGATGCGCCTTCGACGTTGGCCTGATTGGCCGGATTGCTGACGCGTGCGCAGTACGAGAGCAGCTCACCAGCGTCGGCGCACTCAGCAATGACGGGTTTGGTAATTGCAATTAGTCGGACGCTCATGACTCTTTCTCCGCTTCAATGGACTCGGTAATAGGCTCTGGCGCTGGCTGCTTCTCGATCATTTCCATGAAAGCGCCAAGCTCCTGCAAACTTTCACCAACCGCGCGCCAGTCGTATCGCAGTGCCTCAATTTCGGGGAAAGGGTTGGACAAAAGCGTGTTATGCAGTGCTGCAATGGCGAGCACCACTTTCATGCGCATGGCTTCTAGGGATGGGTCGCTCATAGAGCCGCCTCCGCAGCTTTCCAGCGTTCCAGCCCGGCAAGGCTGTGCGCACAGCACGCGTCGTCACCGAACGGAATTTCACTATCGGCGTTCCACTCCGCAGCAATCGAATCGAACACAGCCTCCATAGCGCCAGGCTCACCTGCGTTCATCTGAATGCATAAGGCACAGAATTGACATATCGCAGGCAGCATCATCGTAGCCCCCGAATCAATTCAAAACTAATGCGCTTCTCGCCAAAATTAGCGGCCTCATTCATGGCCTTAACCACGAGGTTTTCGATAGCCAGCGGGTAGCACAAATTCACGCGCTTTTTGCCATCTTCTTGGGTAAGCCATTCCTTGATTGCTTCCTCAGCACGTACACCGAAGATTTCGCCGAACGTCATGTCTACAGCCTTGAGCTTCTGTGACACGAATTGCCTGACCGATACCGCATCCGGCAACGGGTTCAAGGTAAATACTTGGCAGCGCTGCGAAACTTCGCGCACGTCCCAATTGCGTGGATCGATCTTTTTCAACAGCTCGGGCTGTGCGATCAGGGCCACGCCCATGAGTTGGGAAAAGTCGCTTTACATTTCCCAAAAGCGCTTAAATTGCTTGAGCATGCGAATCGTCAAATCGTGCGCCTCTTCCTCCACAAACAGGTGGCGGGACTTCGCCGCGATACTGGTACGCAGTAGCCTTTCCACTTGCCGCGCCAGCGCTTCTTTGCTCCGGCGTGGCGACTCATTGAAAGCCGCCACAATCGCCTCGCGAATGTGCTGAGGCGTCAATTCATCCTTTTCCGTGTTGGCGCATTGCATCACGATGATGTCTTTGTATTCGCGTTTAACGCTGTCTAAAAACACCTTTCTGAGCACTGACTTGCCGCTGCCTGATTCGCCCACAACCGCCACGAAATTGGCGTTTTTGGCGGCGTAGTACAGCGTTTTGCTTAAGAACCGAAACTCACTATTGACGTACACATCGTCGGCGGATTGCACCGCCGAGGCTAAAAACGGATCGACCGGCAAGCGGAAGAACTCCAGCGCTTTTTGCGTCATTGTTTCTTTTTGACTGAGCATTTGTTTGATCTCCTTGGTGTGGTGCGCGTCACAGGCACCGTCGTCGTTCAGCAGCGCACAAATCACTGTGCGCACTTGATCAACATCGAAGCCTTGGACGCGGCTGTGGGTTAGATAGCGGGAAAGCGAGCTGGCGCTCATGCGCACGCCCGCTTCGTTGAGCTGTTCAAGCAGGGTTGCCTGCGACATGCCGCGCGCCGCAAGCAAAGCTTTGGCGCGCAGCGGCGATTCAGTGCTGGCGGGGCGGCCTGTCACAGGGCTTGCCTCACGTAGAGCGGTTCAACTTGCTCCAGCGGCATCCATGAATCGCTCGCATGTGATTGACAGCATTGCCCTGTTTTGACGTTTACAAACATCCGGTCAAGGCCATCCGTGCGCAACATGACCGGACTTGTTTCACGAAACAGAAAACTCAATAGCCCTGCGATATCTTCATGAGATTGAAGCCTAATGTAGAGCTTTCCGACCACCGTGTTTTCAGTGGGTACAGGCTGTTTGCAGCTAAGTGAGATGTCCATCTGGACTTATCCTATTTAACGGCGACCAAACGCGGTCGCTCGGTGGGTTGTGGGCGGCGCAGTTGCTCCGCCAGGGACACGACATCTGCGCTCGTAAACGTCTGGTTGAGCGAGCGCAAATAGGTGTTTTCTTCGGGCGTGATGGAACGCCCCAAATCGTTGACAATGGCGCGTAGCAGCGCATGGAAAGTCAGGCTTTGCGCCTCTTCGGGCACGGTCGGCGCCAGGGTAATTTCAGTGCCTGGGCGCGTCATAAAGCTTGGGTGGTCAGCCTTCGCGGCGCGTAAGTCGGCCATTGGGTCAATGGCACCTCCAAAGGCTGGCCCTTTGCTCATTGCCTGATCGCGCGCCAAGCGGTCGCGTGTGCCCCAGGCGCGGTCCATCAACGCCTTGCGGTCAAGATCGGCGGCGGTATCGGCATGCGGCGCATAGCTTTCACCGCGCATCGGCGCGTCGACAAAGAACCCGAACTTGTTGGTCAAACGGGGCTTACTGCTGATGTACAGCGCTTGCCCTTCGCGCTCGACGCGCACGAACACTTCGGGCTCGGCATAAGGGTTAACGCTGACTTGCACGCGGTCGCCAACGCGCACACCAGGTACGTGGTCGACTGGGTAAAATAGGTTGTTGAACGCGATGCACAGATCGCCGGAAACTTGCCGCTCTTCCGGCTGGCTCATCATCAGCTGTTGGCAGCGCGGCACAGGCGGGCAAATACGCAGTTCGTCTTCGCGGATCATTTGCCAGCACGCGCTGCGCGTCATGCCGTGGCGGCTGTGAATTCGTGCGCTGTTGAGGTCTGCCAGGTACAGATCCAAATCGGCGTTCAATTCTTCGACCGTTTCAATGCGCTTGTAGGCAAGTCGAAATTCAAACTGCGTTTCGATCATGTTGTGGGATTGCTCAACCTGACCGTTTGCGCGCGGGTTGCCGGGTTGGTGCGCGATCAATCGCGTGCCCAGCTGTGAGAACAAATTTTTGATCGCGTGCGAGGTATTCGCGCTGGCCTTGTCAAGCTCAAATATCCAGGGCACACCGTGCATCACGCGGCCTTCTTGCTTCTGCATTGCAGCCATCAAAAATTCAAAAAGCGTGCGCTGGTTTTCACCAGCGGTCATGAAGTACTTGGCAAATACTGCGCCACTGGTGTGGTCGCTACAGGCATAACGCATCACGCGCTTGTCCAGTACTTTCGCCAGCTGGTCGGGCTTGCGCTGGTTGAATTTTTCTTCGCGCATGACTTGCAGCGCGCCCTCCTTATTCTTGAGGTAATACAGCACGCAGATCGACGCGTCGCCTTGCCACACGTGGTTCGGGTGGCGGCTCTGCGTAGCGGTGTGCGGCGTGGGCTGGTTGAGCGTTTGGCTATCCAAACGATGCAAGCGCAGCAGGCGAACTATGGACGCATTGCTCAGCGTTGTTTTGAGCATGCCGTTGGCGCGCGCCACATCAATCGCATCTGTGGCGGTGCAAATAATCTTGCCGTTTTGGCGTGGGCGCGCCTGTTGAATCGCTGCAATTTGCAGCAGTTCTTCCATACTGCAATCGCTGTCGTTGCGATCAGAACGCAGCTTGCGTTCACTGCTCCAACCGCGCGCACGCAGCCGGTTGTAGATCGTTTGCTTACTGACCCCTTGTTCCCGCGCTGCCCGTTCAACAAGGGCTGTCTGCCCGCCATGTGGCGCATGATCCAGCGCACGGATCAGCGCATCGATCAACTCGTGTTGCACGAGTTCGGCCAGGTTGATTCGCTCACGTTTGGCGGGCAGCATGGTTTTAACCTTTACGGGATTTAGGGCGTTGCAAAGTGCTGATGTTTTCGGGCAATCCGCCGCCGACTTGCGCTTCGAATTCGCCGCACTGCAGTTGCGCGTTGTGGATCATCGACCTGACCATATCGTCCATGTCTTCAGGCAGCTCGTGATCCAGCTTCAATGCCGTGTATTGATCAAAGCGCGCGGCGATGGTTTTGGTCGCTGCGGAAAGCTCAGCGCACGCTTTCGCCAGATCCGCAATGATCAAACTGGCACGCTCGGTGCCTGGGAATTTGTCACCCAAATCGACCGCCTTTTGCAGCACGCGAATGCGCTCATCGCGCTTGGTGACCAGCTCATCAGTGGTCTCCTTTTCTTGCGCTATTTTGACGCGCGCTTTGCGAAAGGCATCACGCACTTCACGCACGCTCATCTTGTCAACGTCGTCTAAAGTCAGGCCGTTGACCGCGCTACCGGCGGCGATGGCATCAAGCTCCGAGCCTTCCAGGGTGATTAGCTCAATCGCCTTACTAATGCCCAAAGCCAGCAGCTTTTCACGCCCGCCAGTGCCCAGCTTCGCGTGTAGCGCAATCATTTTGTAAGCATAGCCAGTGGTGCGCCCCAGCTCTTCGACCACTTGCCCAAAGCGCGTGCCTTCGGCGATTTGAATCGCTCGAAACATGCGGCCAATCTCCATCAAAGAGAACGCCGCTTGCCCTTCCATGTTTTTGATGCGCGCGGTCATAGTGCTTAGGTCATAGACTTCCCCTGGCACCAAAACAGACTGTAGCTCGGCTTCATAGTCCGCCGTCATCACAGCGACTTGGTGTTGAATTTCCGCATCCGGACTCAGCACCGCTATTTCATTTTTCTTTGGCTTCGCCATGACCTAAGCCGCCTTTTTGATCGTAGGCAACGGGGCCAGCCGGTGCGTTTTTCGGCTAATAAAACCGTGCACCAAGGCATACGCCGCTTGCAATGTGACTTGCCCGGAATTGACTTGCGTAATCACATGTTCACCGTATTTACGGCATTCCACATAACTGGCTTCCGTCAAGCACGCGGCTTCTTTTTCGACCTGGGCACGCAGTGCCATCGCGCGCTGTTCGCGCTTGATCGCTTCCGGGTCGGTCTGGACAAATACCGGCGTGGGCGGTGCAATGATGTTTAAAAAACGACTAAATAGACTCACGGTGTTGCTCCTATCGGTGGGGTTACTTCGGGTTTCAGCCAGCGGCTCTGGCGGGCAATCGGTCATAACGGCGTTCAACTTCAATCAGCTGCAAACGCACTTGTTCGAGGCCGTCTTTGTGCGCCTGCGCGATCTGCACAACTCGCGGTGCAAGCCGCCACTTACCGCCGTGCAGGCGCTCAATAAAGCCCGCGTGTTCCATGTTCCGGGTGTCCGAAATCATGCGGCTTTCGCTGGTTTTGAGCAGGCGTGCCAACTCAGCGTTACTAAGGCCGGTCAACTCTTTGCCCGCGAGCGCAAAGAACAAATGGCAGATGCGCTGCTGCGCGTCATTAAGCTTCATGAAAATCAAATCCTGGTTGGGTATGGTTTTGAATATGGCCGCGCTCGTGGCTCAAACTTCCCAGCGCGGTGTTGATCGCTGCTATCGCGCCAGCGGCATCGTTGCCACCTTTGCC
>JAYVAQ010000706.1:0-4886 GCA_043750875.1 Rhodanobacteraceae bacterium | reverse complement strand
GGATTTCTGCGGGTGATCATGAGCTGGGCGAAAACATTGTGCATTTGCTGCTGGCAAAAATCCCGGGGGCACCGCCTGGAGTGCGGGGCATCAGCTTATTCATCGTGCCGCGCTGGCGGATGAATGCGGATGGCAGCCGTGGTAGCCGTAACGACGTGCAGCTGGCCGGTTTAAATCACAAGATGGGGCAGCGCGGCAGCGTCAATACTTTTCTGAAATTCGGCGAGCAGGGCGATTGTTACGGCGAATTGGTGGGCGAGGCGCACCAAGGTTTGGGCTATATGTTTCACATGATGAATGAGGAACGCATCGGTGTCGGCATGGGCGCAGTGCAGCAGGGTTCGGTCGGCTATCAATACTCGCTCAACTACGCGCGTGAACGGCGCCAGGGCCGCCATCCCGATCAGAAAGATCCGAATTCACCACCGCTGCGCTTGATCGAACATGCGGACGTGCGGCGCATGCTGCTGATGCAAAAGTGCTACGTCGAAGGCGCGCAAGTACTGGGCTTTTACGCTTCGATGCTGGTCGATAATGCTTTGGATCCTAACGAGGTTGTGCGCAGCGAAAGTCATCAGCTGTTAGAGTTATTGACGCCGATTATCAAGGCGTGGGGTTCGGATTATTCGCTAAAAGCCAATGAGCTGGCGATTCAAATCCTGGGCGGCTATGGCTTTACCCGGGAATATCCGGTGGAACAGTGCTATCGCGATAATCGCATCAATCCAATTCATGAAGGCACCAACGGCATCCAAGCCTTGGATTTGCTCGGGCGCAAAGCCATGATGCAAAATGGCGCTGGCTTAAAGTTGCTGCTTGCGAAAATTTCTGAAACCTGCGCGGACGCCACCACGCTGGAGTCGCTAATTTTACCGGCCGCCCAACTTGCCACAGCGGTTGAACTCGCCGCCGTCACCACGCGCGTTGCGGCTAAGCGCATGGCCGCAGGCGAGGTGCGTTTGGTGCTTGCTAACGCCAACCATTATATGACCGTGCTTGGGCACTTGAGCATCGCTTGGACGTGGCTTTGGCAAGCGGTGGTTGCAACCCGCGCACTTCCAGACGCGAACGCACTAGACCGACCATTTTACGAAGGTAAATTGCAAGCCTGCCGCTTTTTCTTTGCCACCGAATTACCGCTGATTGAGCACGCGGCAAGTTTGGTCAGTGGTGCGGATGACACCGCGTTTGCGATGCAGGATCAGTGGTTTTAAGTATTCCGATAGATGGCCAGCTCGCAGAGATGAGCTTGTTCCTTGCGAGCGATGAGCTTGTTCCTTGCGAGCGATGAGCTTCGTCATTGCGAACGCAGTGAAGCAATCTTGTCTGTTAGTCGGCGCATTGAGATTGCTTCACTTCGTTCGCAATGACGAGGTCTATTGATGAAGGTGATCAATTGGTTAATGTAGAGCAGCGTAGCAAGCCACACAACTTATGTGACACAGGAGATCAATCATGAAAGCAATCATTTGCGAACAATGGGGCGGGCCAGAAACCCTGAAACTATTGGACGTAGCTATGCCCGAACCGGGCCCCAAGCAAATACGCGTGCGTGTGGCAGCAGCGGGCGTCAATTTTCCGGATGTGCTGATCATCCAAAAGAAATATCAGGTGCAGCCTACGCTGCCATTTTCGCCGGGTGCGGAAATCGCAGGCACGATTACTTCGCTAGGCAGCGAAGTCAAAGGGCTGAGTGTTGGCATGGCAGTCGCTGCACTGTGTGGCACCGGCGGTTTTGCTGAGGAATGCATTGTTGATGCGGCTTTGTGTATGCCGCTGCCGGCGAACGTGGCGATGCCACTGGCAGCCAGCTTAGTGCTGGCGTACGGCACCAGTTGGCATGCGTTGCGTGATCGTGCAGCACTGCTGCCAGGCGAAACCTTGTTGGTGCTCGGTGCCGCGGGCGGCGTGGGCCTAGCGGCGGTGGAAATTGGCAAAGCCATCGGCGCACGCGTGATTGCAGCCGCCAGTAGCGCGGAAAAGCTCAGCGTGTGCCGCGAACACGGCGCGGATGAATGCATTGATTACACTAAGGAAGATTTGCGCGAAGCACTCAAGCGCATTACCGGCGGCAAGGGTGTGGATGTCGTGTTTGATCCGGTCGGCGGTAGCTTTACTGAAGCCGCGTTTCGCTCCATTGCCTGGCGCGGCCGGCATTTGGTGATTGGTTTTGCCGATGGCAACGTACCTGCCTTGCCGCTCAATTTAGCGCTGCTCAAAGGCGCGTCGTTAGTGGGCGTGTTTTGGGGCGATTTCGCCAAACGCGAGCCGCAAAATAATGCCGCTGGCATAAAAGAAATTTTGGGCTGGATCACCAAAGGCGTGCTCAAGCCACGTATATCAAAGCAATACAGCTTGGCCGAAGCGCCGCTCGCGTTGATTGATATGGCGGCGCGTAAAGTCATTGGTAAAGTCGTAGTGGTGCCTTAGCACGTACCTAATTGCCATGCGCTGCGAAGCGCAAGGCAATATGTTTTCCAAGAAACTGGGCTAGCTCAATACTTCACCGAGCAACCGTAAGATTTAGTAACCGCTACGCTGACCGGTTTGCCCGCTTGCAGCTCAGCCAGTGCTTGGCTGACGTATTGGGTAGCACCAGGAATATCGCTGGCGTCAGCACTTGGCACCGAATCAATAGCACCGGCGTAGCGCAATACGCCGCCGCCATCGATCACATACATGTGCGGCGTGGTGGTAGCGCCATAGGCTTGGCCGACTTTGCCATCGCTATCTAGCAAATACGCGTTCGGTGCGGCTTGTAGTGCGGCAATTTTGGCGATTGCAGCGGAACCATCCATCGCACCTTGTTTACCAGGTGCGCCGGAATTGATCGATAGCCAGACCACGCCATTGGCAGTCGCAGCTTTTTGTTGCGTTTGCATATTGGTGGAGCCGTTGTAATGCTTTTTCACAAACGGGCATTCTGGGTTATTCCATTCCAGCACTACGGTTTTGCCTTTGAATTCTGACAACGAGCGTGATTTTCCTTGGGCATCGGTAACGGAAAAGTTCGGCGCGGCTTTACCAACTTCCACAGAGGCGTTGGCAAAGAACGGGGCGAGCACAGCCGCTAAGATAAGTCTCGCCGGAAGGCGACACGACCAAACGATTGGTTTCAACATGGTTATTTTTCCTTTTTGAGACGTTGGGTTTTGACGATGCTTGTGAATATCTAGGTGAATATTTAGGGCTTTTATCGTGCTGCAGCACGCACAAGGGCGGCCTCTACGATGGCGGGTGTCAACACTTGCGGCAAAACTTCCGCCGTTCCGTTGCGCCCGTACAGCACCACCAACGGCACGCCCGAGGCACCGTAGGATCGCAAATAAGATGTTATGGCGGCGTCTTGATCAGTCCAATCGCCCTTCAATGCGTGTACGCCTTTTTCCCGCACCGAATTGGCAAACGTTGCACCGGACATCGCGACGCGCTCATTGATTTTGCAGGTCACGCACCACGCGGCGGTCATCTCCACCAGCACCGGTTCACGCTGCGCGCGCAAGTGCTGCAAACTATCCGCGCTATAGATTTTCCATTCGACTTGACTTGCGGCATTGGGCGGCTGCAATGCATAAAGCACCGGCAATGCCGCTGATAGCATCAGCGCATAAGCGCCCATGCGGGTAAATTTGCGCTCGCCAAAGCGCTGTTGCTCCAGCCAAGTCAGCCCCAGCGCCAGCAATACCGCCGCCACCAACAACAGCACCAAGGCATCGACGCCGCGCTGCTGTGCGAACACCCAAGCCAGCCAAATCGCGCTCAGATACATCGGCAAGGCCAGCGCTTGCTTGAGCGTATTCATCCACGCACCGGGCTTTGGCATGTGCCGCGCTAAGCTGGGTATGGCCGCCAGCAACAACATCGGCGACGCTAAACCTAAGCCTAAAACGCCCAGCACGCTCAAACTAACCCACGCAGGTTGCACCAGGGCATAGCCCAAGGCGGTTCCCATCATTGGCGCGGTGCAAGGGCTTGCCACCACGCACGCCAACACACCGCTAAAAAAAGCACTGCGCGCATGCCCGGCCACGGTAGCAGATTCATGACTAGCGCCCGTTAGATTTTGCCCCAAGCCTGCCAAGCCATAGCCAAAATGCACCAAGCCAGACATCGAAAGCGCCAAAGCAAACAGCAACAGGCTCAAAACCGCTACCAAGGCCGGCGATTGCAACTGAAACCCCCAACCCAAAGCATAACCGGCGCCGCGCAAGCTCAGCAACAGCGCCCCCAAAGCCAGAAAGCTACTAACCACGCCGAGGCTGTAAAAGAGCCCGTGCGCGCGTACCGCAGTTGGCCCGGCTTCCAATAAGCCCATCACTTTTAGCGAAAGCACCGGCAATACACACGGCATCAAATTCAAAATCAAGCCACCGAAAAACGCTAAAAGCAGCGCTACCGGCAATGTTACCGAGGTGTCGCTAAGCACCGTTGGCATCGCTGCATTGGCACTATTGCTTGCGCCCGATGCCGCGCCGCTATTGCTCAGCGAGTGCGCCGTGCTGCTAAAACCTAGACGCCCGCCCGCGGTGTTGACCACCCACAGCAGCTCTAACGCCTCAGGCGCGCCGGTAAACGCTTCATGCTGTGCGCGCGTGGATGTCAACTTGCGTGTGGTGACTTGCACGAGCGAAGGCTTGATCGCGGCAAAGCTGTCACTGCCGACAAATAACTCAACCGAACTCGCATCGGTAAATGGTGCTAAGTCCCCGTCCAGGGCAAACTGAATTTGCCCGCTCTGCTGGGCGAAACTGGCGCGCCAATCAGCAGGGGCAGCCACCGGCAATGCCGCACGCGCTTTGGCAAAGTATTCGCGATGCGCCGCATCAAACACTTCGGCACTGACGACCGGCAGCTGCATTACGAATTCACCACGCCCAGGAATACAT
>JAYVAQ010000705.1:0-2063 GCA_043750875.1 Rhodanobacteraceae bacterium | reverse complement strand
CTTCTGCCAAGCGCAGATCTTCGCCCTGAAGCGCTTCGCGGGCGTCATACACAGCCTGTACGCGCGCAAAAAGCGTTGGATTTAATGAGATGGAATCTTGGTGCGCTGCCAACAGTGGCGAAAGTTTTTCGTCCGCCGCACGCAAGGTGTCATTGCTGGTCGAGTTGGTCAAATTCGAAAATATTTTGTACGCACGCGTCAAATCTATGCCCGAACGCTCCATCGCCACAATGGTGTTCTCAAAGGTGGCTGGTTCTTGACTATCAGCGATGGCGGCGATTTCTGCCTTGTGTTTGACCATGCCGGCAACGATTGCCTCCTCATAATCAGCATCTTGAATAATATTGAACGGAGGCGCCATCAGTGGCAGGGTGCTGGCAACCAGCAGTGGATTCGCGCGAGTTGGCGCTACTGCGGGTGTGATTGCCGTCACTGGTGGAGTGGCAGAAGAAACGTCTGACGTGCTTTTATTATTCATATATACGTAAGCGCCCACGGCTACAAGGCCGAGTGCGATGCTAACGGCAAGAATTTTTTTCATGACTTTGGCTAGGCGCGTTTGAAGAATTGTGGGGGCGCAGTTTTAGCAAAAAAATGGGCTGTGCGCGTCTGCCATTGGTCTTAAGCGGTAAAAATACTTAAGCACTTCGCTAGCTATCGCGGCCGTTAGGCGTCGTTTAACACCACCCTAAACACCGGCCGCCGGGTATCGGCAAAGCCAAGTCGTTGATACAGTTTTTGTGCGCCTAGGTTATCCGGCGTGGTTTCCATGCACATCATCACCCCGCCGCGCGCGCGAAACTGTTCGCGTAAAGCAATGATTGCTTGGCTAGCAATGCTTTGGCCGCGCCAAGCGGGCGCCACGAAAATTTCGTCCAACACGCAGGCTAAACCACCGAACTCGATGCTCCAGCTGTCCATCATCAGCGCATAACCCACCCGCACGCGCTCCATTTCTAACCACCAAGCGCTGCCCATCCCTTGTGCGATGGCAGCATGGAGCGCGCGGCTAAATCGCGTGGCATCGAAGGCAATGTGGTCTTCAAGATAATATTGTTCAGCCCATGGCACTAAGGCGTGAATTTCGGTAGCTGGGCAGGCCAAGATTTTTACACTCATCGAACACACGCCTGCCCTTTTCCTTGACTACGCGCAGTTTCTGCAAGTGCTTGCAACTCCGGCGCCTGCGCGGCAAGCCGCTCCATGCGTTTTTCCGAATTGGGGTGCGTTGACAGCCACTGCGGCGGCGCGCCGTTGCCGACGGCCATCATGTTTTGCCATAACGTCGCCGCTTCCGCCGGGTTATAGCCCGCGCGCGCCATCAATACTTGGCCAGCGCGATCCGCCTCGGTTTCGTGTTTGCGCGAAAACGGCAGCAATACGCCCACTTGTCCACCCACGCCAATCGCAGCCTCCAGCATTCGGTTACGCTGTTCGCCCTTCGCGCCCACATACATTTGCGCCACTTGCCCTGCAGCTTCGAGCGCCAACTGGGTGCTAACGCGTTGGCCGCCATGTTGGTAGGTGACGTGGCTAAGCTCGTGGCCGATTACCGCCGCCAGCTGATCTTCAGTTTGCGCGACGCTTAACAAGCCGCTATGTACGCCAACTTTGCCACCCGGCAAGGCAAAGGCATTTGGCGCTGCATCCTCAAAAACCACGACTTCCCAAGCTTGCTGGGAAAAATCATTCGGTAGCTCCGCGATTAATTTATGGGTGACGCAGCCGACGTAATTTTGCAGGCGGGCATCACGGCTGACTTTGCCTTTGCTCTTCATTTCGTCAAATGCAGAAAGCCCCATCGCGTTCAGTTGTTTGCTGTCGACGACATTGAATATTTTCTCACCATCGGGATTGGTGGCACAGCTACACAGACTTAGTGCCGCTAACAATGTGCTGAAAATTAGGGTTTTGTTCATGGCAAAGCGCTCGAAAGTTATTCAGTGGCAGGAATATTAGTGCTTTTGGTTCTACGCGGGTTTGAAAACGTTTGCCGCTCAACGATGCCACTCTGCCGTTAACTGCACTTGAAAAACTGGCGCTAAACCCAACCTTCGAGAGCT
>JAYVAQ010000704.1:0-2192 GCA_043750875.1 Rhodanobacteraceae bacterium | reverse complement strand
AGAAAACGCGCGGCTCTGCCTTTCGACAGGCTCAAGGCGAACGGTTCTTTTTACTGTTTCGCGCTTGACAAAAACCATAGAATCTCAGGGCGAACGGTTTCCAGGTTGTTTGTCGCCCGTTTGCCATTCGGATTTACGAGTGGCTTTCATACATTACATTTTCGGACCAATAGCAATGATTGAAAGCACCTATGTTTGACACCACACCAACCTTCGCGCTTGGCCGCTACTCACTCAATTTGACGCGTCCGCAGGTGATGGGGATTTTAAACATCACGCCGGATTCGTTTTCAGACGGCGCACGCATCGCTAGCAGCAGCCGTGCGCTTGAGATTGCGACACAAATGGTGGCAGACGGCGTTGATATTTTGGACGTGGGCGGGGAATCCACGCGCCCTGGTGCGCAGCCGATCAGCGTGCAAGAAGAGCTTGATCGCGTAATGCCTGTGATCGAAGCGCTAAAAGCATTGGATAAACCGATCTCTATTGACACCAGCAAAGCTGAGGTGATGCGGGCAGCGACCGGCGCGGGTGCTGTGCTGATTAACGATGTTTATGCGCTGCGCGGTGAAGGCGCACTCGCCGCTGCGATTGAGAGCGGTGCTGCGGTGGTGCTGATGCATATGCAGGGCGAGCCGCAGACGATGCAGCAAGCCCCGCAGTATGGCGATGTCGTAGAAGAGGTCGCACGCTTCTTGACCGAGCGCATATTTGCTTGCCAAATGGCCGGGTTGGATAAAAAGCGCATCATCGTCGACCCCGGCTTTGGCTTTGGCAAAAGCACCGCGCACAACCTTGAGCTATTGGGCCAACTAAAACGCTTCAGTCAATTTGAGTGCCCAGTGTTGGTCGGGCTTTCACGCAAGGGCAGCATTGGCGAGATAACCCAACAAACAAACCCGTCGGCGCGGCTGGCAGGATCGCTTGCTGCGCATTTGGTAGCGGCGCAGCGCGGTGCTGCGATTATTCGCACCCATGATGTGCGTGCGACTGTCGACGCCTTACGCGTGCTGCAAGCGATTCCGCCCGCGCGCGTAGATAAGGCCAGTATTTCGCCGGATTTGATGGCAATGTTCGGTTGAGCGTGATTCAATTTTGTTGAGCGGAGCCCGCTGTTTTTCCTGTCGTCTTTTGAAGAATTGGTCAGAATGTAGTTCAACCGAAAATAGCGTAGGTCTTTATTTGGCCGACTTTATTGACCGCCTTGGAGACATCTTCACGACTTCGCAATACTTTGCGTCGCGCGTTCCATTGAATTGTGCCAGGTAAGGATGGGGGTTCTAGAAAAGTTTGAAGCCATAACAATGCGACGTCCCGATCATCAGGTGAATCCAACATTTCAATAAGATTTTTCGCTGCTTCGTCCATTTTATTAGCTTCGACTAATGCCTCGACCAATATTATCGGGGCGTCTTTTCTTTGTTGACGGATGTAACTAAGCGAGGATTCCGCATTGTCTAGATCACCTTTTTGTCTAAATGCTTTATGGGTAATGGACTTCAAAACCATCTGACCATATCCGCTCATGTCACCAACTTCCTTTACGGCCGCAAGTGCGTCATCTGAGCGCCCTAAACTGGCATACAGTTCGCCTAGATTTAGAATTTGACTCAGGTTGCTATGGCCATTTTCTTGCTTTTTGCTCGCCGCTCTTAACTGTGCTACTGCTTCTTCTGTGCGATTCAATCGCCGCAGC
Organism: Rhodanobacteraceae bacterium; assembly: GCA_043750875.1. Classification (GTDB taxonomy): domain Bacteria; phylum Pseudomonadota; class Gammaproteobacteria; order Xanthomonadales; family SZUA-5; genus JANNYA01. Next base: position 496 of record JAYVAQ010000704.1, on the reverse strand, counting down.
GCAGTGGCCCTGGTGTTGGCAATCCACACTTGAGAATTTATTCCTTGGATAGGCGATGCATCGCCCGTTGTTAATGCTAGACGCGTAATCCAAGCCTCACTAATATCCAAAACATCCTGATGACGTCCAACCGTCAGCAATGCATCAAGCAACTCTGCAGCTATTTCCAAATCGTTCGGTGATTCATCACTGAGCAAACGTAATTTCGCTACCTGTTGGGACGCCGCTGCGTCTAAATTTATATTAGTAACTGCAGGGATTGAGTTGAAGCGGTTGTCACTGAGTAGCATTATGATGTCTGCTGGCTGGGAGATGTGCGCTACTGTTGCGCCGACCGCGTCAAGATCGTTACGAGCCAAATGCATCAACGCCAATTCGTACCACAGGTTGCTTGCATGCGCGCGGTTTGGTTGCCAGTGTGCGTCAAACAACGACTGTAAGAGTGCCAAACGTGCGTTCGAATTTTTCTCGGTGGCTTGCCTAATATAAACGATAG
>JAYVAQ010000703.1:0-2403 GCA_043750875.1 Rhodanobacteraceae bacterium | reverse complement strand
TTTTCGTGCCCGCCGCCGCCGTATTTCAAACACAAATTGCCGACATGCGTATTGCTGGCGCGATTGATAATGGATTTGCCGATGGCAAATACGGTGTTTTGCTGCTTCACACCCCACAGAACGTGGATGGAAATACTGGTTTCCGGATACAGCGCATACAGCAGGAAACGGCTGGCGGAAAAAATGACCGCCTGATCGCGAAAATCCGCCACCACCAAATGCCCATGCACCGTCGCCACTTTGCGCAATTGCACGGTCGCCGGCCCACGATGGTTTTCAAAAACTTCGGCGCGCTCAGCCACATCCGGTAACGCCAAAATGCGCTCAATGCTGAAATCGCCGACGCAATCGATCAGATCCATCATCAATTGATAGTTGGAAATTCTAAAATTACGAAAACGCCCCAAGCCGGTGCGCGCGTCCATTAAATAGTTGAGCAATGCCCAGCTTTCCGGATACAAAATCTCGTCCAGGGAATACTGCGCGGAGTCGGCTTGATCAACAGCGTGCATCAATTCAGTGGAAATACTTGGGAAACGTTCCGCACCGCCAAAGTGCCGATAAACAACGCGCGCCGCAGAGGCCGCAGTCGCGTCAATCACATGGTTGCCGGAAGCTTTAATGTCTTGCGATTGGCCTTCAAGACGCGTCAACTCGCTGGCGTGATGATCGAAAACCATGTGCGCGCCGGGAACATAGGGAAGGTTTGCGGTGATATCGCGATCCGTAATGGCAACTTTGCCATCTTGCATATCTTTAGGATGTACGAAGGAAATTTCGTCGATCAAAGCAAGTTTTTTCAACAGCACTGCGCAAACTAAGCCGTCAAAGTCGCTGCGAGTAACCAAGCGATAGCGAGTACTGGACATAAATTTCTCTTTTTTAAGGTGCGGCTAAAGCTGGCAAAATTGTGCGCCTGCGTCAACGACAAATTTTGCATTTGCTGATTCTGTGGCTATAGCCAACCCTGCTGACGAGCTAGTCTATAGGCCCCTACGCGATTGCTCGCATTGAGTTTGCCAATCGCCTCACTCAGGTAATTGCGCACTGTGCCGCCAGATAGATGCAACTGAACACCGATGGCGCTGGTGCTTAAGCCCTCGCCGGCCAAACGTAGTACCGCGCGTTCGCGATCACTGAGCGGATCGGTATCACCTTGCCAAGCATCTAATGCCAATTCGGGCGCAATAACGCGCGCACCGGCGTGCACATCACGCAACGCCGCTGCCAGCTTTTCCACCGGCATTTCTTTCAACAAATAGCCCCGCACGCCGGCATCCAACGCCCGCCGCAAATAGCCTGCGCGCGCAAATGTAGTCACTATCACCACACGTGTTGGGCTTAGATCCGCCTTCAATGCTGCAGCAACGTCTAAGCCACTTAATCCCGGCATTTCGATATCCGTCAACAAGATATCTGGCTGCAGCGATCGCACAAGTTTGAGCGCCTGCGCGCCATCGCTGGCGTCGCTCACGACGCAAATGTCTTGCTCAAGTTGCAAAAGTGTAATCAAGGCGCCGCGCAAAAGGGCTTGGTCTTCTGCTATTACGATCCGCATGCTCAAACAGCCTCAGTCAAATGTGTGTTTTTATTTTCGCTATCAGAGGCTTTTGGCGCGATAGCCGCTGAACTTGGTATGCATGCATACAACGTTGTGCCATTGCTCTTTTCATTCTGACTATCGATTCGCAAATCACCACCCAACGCACGCAAACGTTCGCGCATCCCGGAAATGCCATTACCGGCGACGGCCGAGGCGCCAATGCCATCATCGTGCACGCGCAACACGATTTGCTTTGCCTCGGCGGAATATTGAACATTCATTTGCTCGCCTTGCTTGAACTGAATTTCAACCGCGCCCGCCTTTGCGTGCCGCAAAATATTCGTCACCGCTTCGCGCAACACTAATCCAAAGGCCTGAGCCTGCGCGGGTGCTAAGGAAAACGGCGCGATATCTAGATGTACCTTTAGGCCAGCACTGAGCAAAGTCACGCGAGCGTTCGCGAGTTCGGCGGAAAACTCGGTGGTGCGCATTCCGGTGACGGCCTCGCGCACCTGCGTCAGCGAATCCCGCGCAATACGTTCAACTTCGGCTATTTCCAGAATTGCGGCATCAACATCGCGCACGATCAACTTACGGGCCAGCTCACTTTTTAGCGCGATCACCGATAAGGTATGGCCGAGCAAATCATGCAAGTCCCGACTTATGCGTTCGCGTTCGGCGTTGCGTGCGTGGCGCGCCACTTCATCTCTAGACACCAGCAACTCGGCATTACGCTGTATTTCGTGACGGCCAAAAATCGCACCAAACAGAACTGAGATGCTAATGAGTGTCAGCGGGAATATGTTGAGCCAATGATAGCCTCGTGCGACTGACAATAGGACCATGGCAACGAGCAGGCC
>JAYVAQ010000702.1:0-3070 GCA_043750875.1 Rhodanobacteraceae bacterium | reverse complement strand
GATGCTCCGAGCAGTGGTGCTTCGATCTTACTCGGCGAGGGTAAGGTGCGGGTGTAGTGCTTGCCGGCAACTTCATACTTAAGCACCACGTTAAACCAGGCGTCCGAGGTTTCGATCTCGGTAATTATCGCGCTTAGGTTTTGTCCATCCCGAGCAAGGTTGGCATATGGATCGCTGTTGGGCGAGCGCCAAACGCGTAGAGCGGCCCCCAAAGCAAAGCCGGCGCAGCTGATTAGGATAAGAATAGACCAGGACATGGTTGCGGCTCAGCTGGACTTTGGATTTGCGAGGATAGCCTCAGAAAGCGAAGGAAGGCATAACAGCCGGTATGCAAGAAAGCTATTTACCGTATTTTCTGACTTCGCACTAATCGCCTCAGCCAGCGGATAGTTTTTCTTTAATACTGACGTTAATTGTTTGGGGCGAGAAAACTACACAAGTGCCAATATCTTTCTTGCATACCGGCTGTTTTGGCTTCGTTCGCTTTTTGAGGCGATAGCTTTCTTGCATACCGGCCTTTTTGGACTCTTATTCTTGCTGAGGTGGTGGGCGGTACTGGGATCGAACCAGTGGCCACTGCCGTGTGAAGGCAGTGCTCTACCGCTGAGCTAACCGCCCAGGACTTCAGCCGCGCAATGTAGCGGCGTGAACTGCACGCGTCAACCGCGCGGGTTCGGCATCGTTCATGCCCACGCCATGATGAGCAAATTTAAATTAGCTTAATTTCGCGCAATCGCTCCAACAAATATTCATGTGCGGTGATTGGCGTGGGGTAACGGTTTGGCCGTTCTGCGGTAATACAACTCGGCAGAGTTTCGATCAGGTAATCCGGAGTTGGATGCAGAAAAAACGGGATGGAATAACGAGGCTGCCGACGCTTTTCGCCTTCTGGATTAACCACGCGATGCGTCGTTGATGGCAGCACGTGATTGGTCAGCCGCTGCAGCATATCGCCGATATTGACCACAATCGTGTCGCCTGCAGCGCCTTTAGGTGTTGTCACCGGTAGCCAAGAACCATCGCGACGCAGTAACTGCAAGCCTTCTGCAGACGAGCCAATCAGCAAAGTGATGAAGTTGATATCTTCATGTTGACCGGCGCGCACGCTGGAGGTGTTGCCTTCGCTGATCGGCGGGTAATGAATAGGGCGCAAGATCGAGTTGCCCAGGTTCACTTTGTCCTCGAAAAACGCTTCAGGTAAGTCTAGATACAGGGCTATCGCCACCAACATTTGTCGGCCAAGTTGATCCAAAGCCTCGAATAAGCCGTAGCTCACTTTTTCAAAGTCCGCAATTTCTGTAGGCCACAAATTTGCGGGCATGACTTCTTGATACGCATGGCCAGCGGGCAAATTCCGTCCAACATGCCAAAACTCCTTCAAATCTGGGAATTTTGAGTCTTTCGCGGTTTCGATGCCAAAGCCAGTGTAGCCGCGCGCGCCGCCCATGCCTTTTAAATGATAATGCTGCTTGATTTCGGTCGGCAGGGCGAAAAAACGATCGAACGTGGCATACGCCGCATCAATTAGTTCAGCAGAAATACCGTGATGCGTGATTGCAACAAAACCAAATTCCGCATAGCCATCGCCTAGTTCACGTACGAAATTTTCCCGGTCAGTATGCAAACGGCGAAAATCCAGGGTGGCAATCGTTGCGGATTCCGCTTGAGCAGTTTGAGCGTCCATTTTCTAGTTCTCCGAGCGTTTAAGTCGTTATTGTAGGGTGAAATTTCGGTAACCTTCGCGCATCCCTGAACTAGACGCAAGTCAATGCTGCGACATTCAATTTTTATACCTATTGATCCGGCCAGAATATGATTGAAATGTATTGCAAAAGAACCGTTCGCCCTGAGCTTGTCGAAGGGCAGAGCCGTACAGTTCCTAACGAAGCCACAATGCATCACGACGTCTACTGCTACATGCTTCGACAAGCTCAGCACGAACGGTTTTTAGGATATTTGTCGTCACACAACGGCGTGGATTTGAAGATTTCTAAAATTCAAACAAGCCCTGTCCGGATCAATAACTTAAAGCTTGCTGCTAGGCGTTACCGATGAGTTTTTGGCAGCTCGCCAGCGATGTGGTGTTTAGGTTATTTCGGCGCTTTGAAACGCTTGGTGCGGGGCTGCACCGACGTAAAGGCCGGTATTTGGTAGTCGCTTTCCCGATGCTTTGGCTGACATTATTTTTCTTGGCACCGTTGCTGATCGTGTTGAAAATCAGTTTTGCTGAGCCTGAACTAGCGCAACCGCCCTATACGCCATTGGTGCAGTTGGCCGGTGAGGGGGAATATAAAACCACCATTACTTTGAGTACGGAAAGTTACGCGCTCATCAAAGAAGACGATTTATATCGCGCGGCGTTTGTTAACTCCATTAAGACCGCAACGATTTCAACGCTATTTGCTTTATTGATTGGTTTTCCGATGGCTTATGCGATTGCGCGCGCAAGGCCAGACCGACGCATTATTTTGCTTATGTTAGTGGTGTTGCCTTTTTGGACGTCATCGCTGTTAAGGACCTATGCGTGGCTCGGAATGTTGAAAGATTCGGGCATTATCAATAATGTTTTGCTAAGTATTGGCCTGATAAATGAACCCTTGCACATTTTAAATACGGACTGGGCGGTCTATTTGGGTATCGTTTACGGCTATTTGCCATTCATGGTGCTGCCGCTGGTAGCGACCTTGGTAAAAATGGATTTGACACTCCTTGAAGCGGCGGCAGATTTAGGTTGTAGGCCGATAAAAGCTTTTTTTAAAATAACGTTTCCGTTGGCAATGCCAGGGATTATTGCGGGTTCTATGTTGGTTTTTATCCCCACACTAGGCGAGTTCGTAATTCCAGATATTTTGGGTGGGCCGGATAGTTTAATGATCGGCAAAGTTATTTGGAATGAATTTTTTACCAACACGCAATGGCCACTGGCCTCCGCGATCGCCATTACCATGCTGATCTTGATTGTTTTGCCATTGCTTGCATTTGAATATGTGCAAAATACTTATTTTTCTGGAAAAAGGCGCGCCTAGGTGAAACGTAATTGGTTTTTACTGACGTGTTTGGCTTTTGGCTA
>JAYVAQ010000701.1:0-11033 GCA_043750875.1 Rhodanobacteraceae bacterium | reverse complement strand
TAAGTCGCTCGGATGGCTTGGATACTTTAAGCTGGGTAGCCGATGTACAAGCCCGTGGTGCCGGGGAAATCGTGTTGAATTGCATGGGTAACGATGGCGTCAAGCGTGGCTATGATTTAGTCCAGTTGAATGCCGTACGCGCAATTTGCGCGGTGCCCTTGGTTGCCTCTGGCGGCGCTGGCACCCTGGCGCATTTTCACGACGTGTTCCAGCAGGCCGACGTCGACGGCGCGCTTGCCGCCAGCGTATTTCATTCGGGCGCAATCGCGATCCCGGCACTTAAAAACTATCTGCAAGCTGCCGGGATTCCCGTACGATGTTAACTGCCTTACAAATTGACGGAATTGACTGGCAAAAGTCCGGCGGCCTTATTCCCGCTATAGTGCAATGCGTAAGCAGCGCCCGCGTGCTGATGCTGGGCTACGTCAATCAAGCAGCGTTATCGCAAACACTTGACACGGGCCTCGTGACCTTTTTTTCGCGCAGCAAAAACCGGCTGTGGACCAAGGGTGAAACCAGCGGCAACACGCTCAATTTAGTAGATGCATTTCTAGATTGCGATCGCGACACACTATTATTCTTCGTGCACGCAAACGGCCCCACCTGCCACAACGGCACCTGCACCTGTTTCGATACTGCGGGTAAAACCGCAGTCGGGCCAAAGCTAAGCTTTTTGAGCGACTTGGACGCGCTAATCGACACCCGCAAACGCGAGTTGCCGGAAGGCAGCTATACCACCAAACTGTTCAAGGGCGAGCTTCGTCGTATCGCGCAAAAAGTCGGCGAAGAAGGCGTGGAAACTGCGCTTGCTGCAATCGCCCAAGACGATGCGGCGCTGACTGGCGAGGCGGCCGATCTGGTATTCCATCTGTTGGTACTACTGCGGGCGCGTGGTCTAGGTTTGCCGGATGTATTGGATGTCTTGGCGCAGCGGCATACTGAGAAATAACAGCAGTAAACCTAGATTCGCTGGCTAGTCTGATCAATTGCAGGTTTTTGCATATTCAATTCAAACGCTGCTGCTTGAAAAAACAACGCCCGGGTAACCAGATCCAGGCGTTGCGCACTCCCAAAAAATTAATGCTAGTTACCAACCCGGATTAGAGACCGATGGTCCAGCCTTTGGTCCAGTCGCCATCAGCAAACGCGCCGCGAACTGCGTTGCGTTCAAAGAACGCGTCGGTGTTGGCTTGCGTTGTGTTGCGCAAAGATGAAGTTACTGTAGGAATACGGCCATTGGTTTCAAACAAACCGTTTGCATTCGCTAAAACCGTATTCTCCGGTTGACCGTTGAAGAAGCCACTCAACGAGAAAGGTGCGCCAGCATCGTCATCAAAGGCTTTGTTGCAGGCCAATGTAACGCCCGAGATCGTCGTCGCGCCTGCGGGTGTGGTCGCGGCAAGATAGGTTGGAAACTGCCCCGCTGTTGCTTCGGCAATATTCAAACAAGCGCCTGCGGCATTCGTTGCCCCGGCCGTGCTGGAACCAAAGCCGGTTACGACGACATTTTGCAACACATAATTGGTGCCGCGACGAATTCGAATACCGTCAAAGCCTCGGCCACCGCCGTCAAAAGTAGCGTTGACCAACTGGGGCCGCGAGCGTGGCAGTGCGTCTGGCAAGTTGGCGGCGCTTGAGGAATTGTCAGCTTCAATACCATGGCTGTCGGCAACAATTACACCCAAACCTGGCACCATTTTTACATATGCATACTGGATTTTGCCAACGTAACCAAAGTCGGTATCAATATTGTCATCGTTATTGCCCAAGGCGACGATGTGCTTCAAATTAACGGTGCCGCCAAACATCTCGAAGCCATCATCGGTGCTTCGATAAGTCTGCACATAGTCGATCAGTGTGCCCGCACCTACTGCGCCCATAGTTAAAGCATTGAGATCGTCACTGCCGGTAACAATGCCACCTGCACTTCGAATTTGAACGTATTTCAACGTGCCTGAGCTATCGTTCGGCAATGAACCGCCCCAAATGACACCGGCGTCTGCTTCAAATGCACACGTTCCAGCTGCATTCGCACCAGTACATGCGGTGTTGATGGGTGCGCGTCCAGCCAAAATCAAACCCGCCCACGAACCCGGCGACACTTGAATATCGCTGACCTCGGTTGCACCGGTGAAAACGATCGGTGCTACGGGAGTGCCTTCAGCAAAAATTTTGCTTCCCGGATTGACAATCAGACGTGATGCGGACGAATCGCCACCGCGAACAATGGTGCCAGGCTCGATAAACAAGCGCCCAGTGTTGCTAGCAACCACACCCGCAGCGGTCATTGGGCCACCCACGGCAACACGACCACCCAATTTGTAGGTCGCGGAATTGCTTAAACGTAAATCGCCAGTCACCGACGGTGGAATTTCACAAACGCGATCCACCCCAGCTACAGCAGTTGTGCCGGTGGGGCAAGAGGTGAATTCACTGGTAAACGGGCAGGCGCTTGCGCCTACATTGGGCGCATCCAGCCGGGTAAGAACCTGGCTAACAGCAGGAAACGCCGCTGTTGCTACCGGCGTGAAGTCAATGGTGATCTTTGAGCAGCTGGCGATGTCAATATTTGCCGTGCCGACCTTGTTTATTGCCAATGAAGCGAGTGGTGGGAAGGTGTTGCCAGGAGTACCGCCAGAAACGCGAAATACGTCAACGTTTCTAAACAGCCGCTGGCCTTCGCGCCCACTTGCCAAGTACTGCAGCCAAGTTGGGTTGCCTTGCGCATCATAAGTAAAGCTTACGATGTAGTAGGTTCCGTTACCCGCAGCTTGTGGCACATAGTCCACTGAAACACCACGGCCGTTTTGCGCTTCGTTGAACCAATTGCCTTCGAAGGAAGCTTCGTACACATCTGCAATTGCAGCGCTTGTCATCAACAATGCGACAGAAGCGGCAAGTATTTTTTTGATCAACATAAAATCTCCGGGGATAAAAATGGTGCAGGGTAAAAAGGTAATTAATTAAAATTGAGTACCTGACAAACCTAGGCTTTGTCCTTTGCAGTTAGGCGTCAGGTTTATTGCAGTTGTGTGTCACGGGCTATTTTTCGCGCGAATTACGGTCAGCAAAAATTGGCGCCCATTCGATGTTGAATCCAATTTCCCGGCCTGGCTTGTAAAGCCGTGTTGGCGCGCCGCTTTGGGTGAATTCCACGGACTCATTCAAGATGTTTTTGAGGCGCACGCCAAACGTCCATTCGCTCGCAAATCGATACTTAGCGGTTAAATCAAGCTGATGGAACGGTTCTTCGTATATATCGGCGAAGCCGAATGCACCCACTTGCGCAATTCTTCGCCCCGCAACGTTGTATAGGCCAGTGACTTCCCAAGGGCCCGTTTCAGGCTTGTAGCCTAGTTGAACGTTTGCTAGGTATTTGGATTGGCCCTGTAATGGCCGGCTGCGTGATGTCTGTACGGCCGCGGCGGTTCCTAGCTCGACTTTGCTTTTGATCCCGGAAATATTCGCCGATGCAAAAAAGCTGTCGAGTGCAGGACTGAATCGCCCAAGGCGCAAAAACCCTTCAAATTCGATGCCGACGTTTGTTGCCTTCTCGGCATTCTCATAAGTTAATAAACCGCCCGTACCTGCAACCGTGACGCGTTCGATAGGCAGATCAAATTGCTTGTAAAACAAGGCAGCTGCAATGCTTTCATCGCCATCGAAATAGCGTTCCCATCGCAAGTCAAAATTGTCGATTTGGGTTGGTGCCAATAAGGGATTGCCGGACGATTCGATATCTAAAATCGGGTCGGTAAAAGGTGCGGGCGAGTACTCGCGAAAATCTGGACGACTCACCGAACGGCCATAACTTGCGCGCAATTGCTGCTGCGACTCGTCGAAAATATAGGTTGCGCCCAATGCGGGTAGCCATTTGGTTAGCTTTGAGCCAGCATCAATTCGACCCGTTGCCGGGGTGGCAATATCAAAGGTGGAGACCAATTGATCATTGTCCTCGCGGCGCACACCGCCCACCACGCGCCAATGCTCGCCAAAGGTCCAGTCCGCATTTAGAAACAGCGAGTTGAGCGCCTGAGACGCGATGTAATTATCTAAAGTTCGAGTGGTTTCCGCGAGCTGAAAGCCGTTCGGGCCAATATTTTGTGGCGTAAAAATCTGATTTGGCGGTAATCGACCGATTTCAGGGCCAAGCACGGAAGCCGACCGGGCCGAGTACACAAATCTCCGCAAGCTCGATTCCCGATCACGCTCTACACGGCCAAATCCCGAACTAAACGTGAAGTAGGATTCGTCACTCATCGCCCACGGAATGCTCAAGCCAAGCCGGTATTCGCGACTAGCGTCATTCAATTTTTCATAGACAGTTTGATTGCCGTCCGAACCTAACGACAGTCGGTACTCTCCACCATTGAGTAAATACACATACTGGCGCTTTGCGGGGCTATCACGCTTCGCGCGCGCATCGGTAATCTGCCAATTTACGCTGAGATCATTTAGTTCCGCAAATAGGTGCTCACCACCAAACTGGTTCGAAATTAGGCTATTTTCGACCCACTCCAGCTCGTAGTTTTGTACCAATTCATCCGGCGAATCAAAGTACCCGGCATCAATTTGCGTTTGATTCGTTGTTTGCCGCAACACCATGCTGGTAACTTGCACACGATGGTCGCTGTTAAAGCGAACCGAGCCATTTAAAAAACCGCTTAAGTCACTCTGACGCTCGGTGGATTCGCGTTCAATTTCGCTGGTAACAAAACTCCCGGCGTTAGATCGGCCATACCGGAATCGGGACTCCGCGCGGGTGTCCCAACCGTGGGTGTTACGCACTGCACCTAGCAAACCAAAGCGGACGCCGTTGGCAAATTCAAAGCCGGTACCACCCGAGGCACTAAAATTCCCATTCGGCCCAATGTTCTCGCGCCGCGTATCAAAACCAATACTAGCCAGCGCCTCACCAGCTGCTTCTAACTGCGCCGGTGGCGTGTTTTGCGGTATAGGACGGCCGTCGGTCAAACTGGTAAGTGCAACGGGTAGTTCGCGCACTCGATCAAAACCCAGCCAATCGCGGTTGCCGCCATCGTGTCTTAGGCCGCTGGAAAAACTGGTGCCATCGACTGCTGCAATACCGGCGCTGATTTTGAAAAACGGTTTACGCCCCGCCTCTTTGGTTCGCAACATCACCGTGCCGCCACCGAATTCGCCCGGCATATCGGCGGAATAGCTTTTTTGGACAACAACACTGTCCAGCACTTCGGTTGGAAATAAATCTAGCGGCACCACACGCCGGGTTGGATCCGGGGACGGAATTTGCGCACCATTGAGCAGCACGGAGGAATAGCGTTCACCCATGCCGCGCACATAAATGAATTTGCCGCCGACCACGCTCAAACCGGTGACGCGTTTGAGCGCGCCGCTGGCCTCGGAATCCCCACCACGCTTCATTTGCTCGGAATTGATTACCTCGGCGACTTGCGCGCTGGAGCGCTCTTCTTCGGTCGCCTGCGTTTGTTGGCTAACGCCAGTGGCGGAAACTTTGATCTCAGATAGTGTTTCCAAAATTTCGGCAATCGAAACCGGCCGCTCGGCCGATTCTTTCGGCGCCAAGGTAAAGGTTATCGGCGCGATTGGCTCAAAATTCTCCGGCGCGACAAATACCAAGGTGTATTGCCCAGCTGCTAAATCGGAAAACTTAAACGTGCCCTGCGCATCGGTCACGGCATAGTGATCGGTATTCTCCAGCCGCACCAGTGCATTGACTAGCGGTTTTGCCACGTCATCGGAGCCTTCTGCAGGTTCAATAATGACCGAGCCACCGATGCTTGCTTCCATTCCGGGTAAAATTTTAGAGCCGGCGTCCAGAACTTCGGCAGTCGCGCTATCTTGCAGTGAGTAATCCACTGATCCTGGCTTATCCAGCGTCAGCAGCAGCGAGCGCTTGAATTCGGCATCGAAATAGATCGGCATCGAAAAAGCTAATTCCGTACCGCGATAAACATCTAAGGTATGGGTGCCAATGGCCGCGTCAATTTTGATCGCGCCTTTGCTTGGAACAAATTTTTTGCCTTCTACAATGACCGAAAAGTTATCGCTGAGTGCGCCTGCGGCGTAGCCAAAGACAAATACGGTACCCGGTTGCGATTGAACCTCCGCGGCGTAAACAGGACTTGCGACTAAACCTAAGCCGGCCAGTGCAAATACCGGCACGCTGCGCCCTAGCCCGTACGCAATCGCACAAGCCAAGGTGCGTTTTTGTACCAAATTTGCTTGCCTTGTTATCGGCGCAGTTGAAACCGTTCGGCCATTGGCCTTTGCGGGAAAATTAGTCACGACCATCCAATGCAAAAATTGATGGCGTCAACTTAGGGGATCAACTTGACACTCTCGTGGCATCAATATTTCTTCTTCGTTGCTGAAATAGGTCAATTAAATGACTTTAAATCGCTACTTTTATGACGGGCTAGGGCTGCGCGGGAAAAATAACCGTGCTCTAGCCCATGTTTTCAAGCCCGTTCAAGCATCCGAATCGGTCTTGCCGACCCGCGTCCAGTGCCGATCCCAGCTGAGAAAGTCCGCGTAGGCCATGGGCTTGGCGACGAAGTAACCCTGCGCCATATCGCAATGCATGCGGCCCAGCAAATCGAAGTCCGCGCGGGTTTCCACGCCTTCTGCGACGGAGTCCATGTTCAGCTGTTTTGCCATCTTGACACTGGATCTGAGAATCACGCGCGCGGTTAAATCCTTGGTTGCCTTGCTAACAAAGGAGCGATCAATCTTGAGCTCGGTGAAGGCAATTCTTGCCAGTTGTTGCATAGAGGAGTAGCCGGTGCCGTAATCATCAATGGATAAGCCAAAGCCTTTCATACGCAAACGCGCGAGGTTCTCGAGCGCTTTGCCGACATCCGAGGTGGCACTGGATTCGGTTACTTCCAGAATCATTTGAGCGGGCTCCAAATCCTGGCTCCGGACCAATTCGGTTACGCGCTCGGCGATATCCACATCGCCTAGCGAGAGCACGGATAGGTTGACTGAGACCGTCGCGTCGATGCCGCGCGCGCGCCAGGCGCTGCAACTCGCCGCCGCTTTGCGCAGCATCACCCACGAAATCTCATCGATCAGCCCGCCGGACTCCATGGTGTGGATGAACCTTGCTGGCGCAAGCACGCCTAAGCGCGGATGCAGCCAGCGCGCGAGTGCTTCCGCGCCTTTGACCTTGCCGGTTGCCAGATGAATCTTGGGTTGAAAATAGGGTTCGAACTCGTCCTCGCGCAAGCCCTGTTCCAGCTCTGCTCGCGTGAACTCGACCAACCGCGGCGCCACTTCGGCCACGACGGTAGGACGGTGCAATTGGATCAGCGGCAGCAGCTTGCGCGGCGTCAACGGTTTTTCCAAAACGCCAAGCAGGCGGATGCCATAAGCCTCGGCCATCGTCGCAATCGACGCCAGTAATTTGCGCTCGAGCGCGCTGGCAAGAATGATCGACATGCGCGCACCGCTTTCGCCAAGGTGGCGCACAAATTCCATACCGTCCATGCCATCCATATCCAGATCGCTGATGATGATATCGACCGGCCGGCTCGGATCGCGCACGATAGACAATGCACCGTGACCATCCGCGGCTTGGTGCACTGTCTGCGCGCCCATGCTCTCGAGAATTCGCAGCCATTCGCAGCGCTGGAAGGCATGGTCCTCGGCAATCAAGAATCGCAAGTCCGAGCACAGCATAGGTTTTCCTTCAGTGGCCAAGGTCATTAGATCGAATCAAGAAAAGTATTTAGATGCTGCCATTCGCGCTGCAGCACGCTCATATCGGCAGTGATCGCCGTCCAATCGCCGCTGCGCCCAGCATCCTCAATACGCGCGCATACACTGGCGAGCCCTAGTGCGCCGACCATTTTGCCAGCGCCAGATATGTGATGCGCAGTGCGGGTGACCTGGGGCGCGTCTTGCTCGTGCACAGCACGTTCTAGTATTGCGATGTCACTTTCGCTGGCAAGCCTAAAGCCGCTTAGTACGCTGCGCTCGACATCCGCGTCGCCGCCACTCACTTCCGCGAGTACAGAGCGGTCAATCGCAGCGCTCGCTGCATCAGAATCGATGATCGCCAGCGGCTTTGGTAGCGGCAACCATCGATCCAGTTTGCGTAACAACTGCGCAAGATCCACCGGCTTTACTAGACAGTCGTCCATGCCTGCTGCAAGGCATTTTTCCAGCTGGCCGCCTAGCGCATTGGCGGTGCAAGCAAGAACGGGCACGCGCGGCGCGGCGCGTTCTGACTCGATCGCGCGGATGTGCGTCGTTAGCTGATAGCCGTCCATCTCCGGCATATTGCAATCGGTTATCACAAGTCCAAAAGATTTGGCTTGCCGACGAGCCAGCGCCTCAACCCCGTTTTCGGCACTCTCGGCCGCGTAGCCCAGCGTGTGCACTTGTCGCAACAACAGCATGCGGTTGGTCGGGTGATCTTCAACAATCAGCACCAGCGTTCCTTCTTGCAAGGCAACGGCAGAACTCGGCGCTTGCCTACGCAAACGCGTAACGTTAATCAGGCCCGCGTGCGCTCGCACCGCATCGAGAATTGGCAGCTCTTTCGGATCGGCGATAGGCAAAGACAACGTCAAATACATCGTCGTTCCAACACCCAGCTCGCTCACCATCTCAACGGTGCCGCCCATCAGGCTCGCGAGTCGACGGCAGATCGTTAACCCCAAACCGGTGCCACCAAGCTGACGCGTCGCGGCGCCATCGCCCTGACTGAAAGGTTTAAACAATCGTAGCTGGTTTTCCGGCGAAATACCGACGCCGGTGTCGGAGACGACAAAGCACACCAGATCTTCACCATTAGCACGTGCGAGCCATTCGGCTTTGATCTCCACCTGCCCCTGAATGGTGAACTTCAGTGCATTGCTCACGAGGTTGTTGAGAATCTGTCGCAGCCGCAATGGATCGACTTTTATCGCCGGGCTAATCCGCACGTCAATGCTGCGCAAGATCTGCAAGCCCTTGCTACTAGCAACGCCGGAATAAATATCGCGTACGCCCTCGATGACATGCTGGATGGACACCACTTCCGGGCGGATTTCCAGCTTGTCGGCCTCGATCATCGAAAAGTCGAGGATGTCATCAATGAGCCGCAACAGTGACTGGCTAGAATCGCGCACGATCGACAGCGTAGTGCGCTGTTCGCTGTCTAGCGGCGTTAGGCTCAGCAGTTCCAGCATGCCCAGCGCACCATTCATCGGTGTGCGGATTTCGTGGCTCATCGTTGCGAGAAACGCACTCTTCGCGCGATTCGCCTGGTCCGCCATTTCCTTGGCCGCGACGAGCGCTTCCTCAAGCGTTCGCTGCTGCGAAATGTCGACGATATAGCCGTTCTGCAGAATACTGCTGTCGGATTGTTTTTGCATTGAAGCTTCATGGTGCAAACATTGCGTAGTGCCATCCGCATGCACTACCCGATAACTCTGGCGCAGCGGCGTGAGGCTTTGTTTGCTCAGGCTTACCGCACGTTCGAAATCGGGCCGATCACGCGGTTCAATGTCGTCCAATAGGGTCGTCCAATCCACATGGGCTTTTTTGCTGATGCTGCTTACCGCAGCGCTCATGAACTCCACTCGCGTCTGCCCGCGCGGGGTATGGCGCAGCTGATACATCGCGCCGGGCAAACTGTCGGCCATGACTTGCAATTGCTTTTCCGTTTGCTGGCGCGCCCGCGATTGCAGCACGAACCCAAGATAGCCTGGAATCAGCACGATCAAGCCAAACACCACAGCAGCGATCAACACACCCAGTTCAGTGCGATGTCGATGATTGGCAGCCGCGCGGTGTTCACGCATGGTTTTGCGCTCTTCTCGCTTTAATGCACTGGTCAGTGCCCGCATCTGCAAGGCAGCCGCGCGTCCATCGTCGGCAGCGGCATTGATCTGCGCCTCCGCCATCGCGCCTGAACGCCGCACTTGCTCGCTTTCACGCATGGTGGCGTGTCGCGCTAGTAGCAAAGTGGAAAGCGAACTCAGGCGCTGTTGCTGTAGCGGATGTTCACGCGTCAGTTTTTGCACGCTCGCGACCAATTTTTCCAAGGCCGCGAAGGCTTCGATGCGTTCCACAGCAAACACCTCGACCGCCGACAGCAGATAACCGCGCTGTACCGATTCCACGCGTTCGATTAGCGCCTCGATTCTGACCAAACGTTGACGCACATTCTGGCTGTGGCTGACGCGGCGCGCAGACTCCGCTTCGTTCATCGTGGCTAGATACAAGGTCCAGCCCATGACGACAATCACAAGCGTGGAAAGCCAAAAGCTCGCATGCGCCAACCCTCGGGTCAACGAACGGTGCCTTTCGCGCCGCTTGTTCACTTCGTTGTGCTCACTTTGCGCTCATAGGTCGAAATGTATGCCTTCGAAACCATTGGTTAGCGCTTTGGCGATTCGTTTCGCAGCGATCAACGCCCACACAGTCAGTGCGAGTGCCGAAAGGCCAAGCGTAGTGGCAGCTATCAGGCCGAAAATATTCACGGGTTTACCTTTAGGAATTTACGCGGTGATCGACACACAATGGTCGAACAGAATTGACCAGACCTAAGGCTTGGATTTATAAAGCTAGGTTAGGGTGCGTGGTACGCACTAACTGTGCGTTTGCGAACTATCAGACCAGTCTGCGTGGGCAGCCCGGTGCAATTTTTTCGACGCGCGAGATGCGCGCGGGCAATTTTTCGGATAGACGCGTTGGCTGCGTATGACTAAACTGCTCAATACAAACGACCGATGGAGGCAGTCATGGAAACTTGGTCAATAGCGCAGGCCAAAGCGAAATTTAGTGAACTTATTACGCTGGCGGATTCACAAGGGCCGCAAGCGATTATCCAAAATGGCAAAACTGCAGCCCTAGTCGTGTCAGCAAAAGAATGGGAACACGACTTAGGCGTTGATGTTTTGCCAGAGCACAAACAAGCAAAGCGCAGCGATAACCTCGCGGACTTCTTCGCCGCTTCGCCTTTGCAGGGCTCCGATCTGGAACTTGCGCGGAGTACGGACTCTTCTAGAGCACAAGATCTTTGAATTTTTTGCTTGATA
>JAYVAQ010000700.1:0-5630 GCA_043750875.1 Rhodanobacteraceae bacterium | reverse complement strand
GTGCTGCAGTGGAGCAGAGTATCGATTTGTGTACTGATCAATTTCCCACTGAACGCCGCAGTAATGCCAACCTAGACCCAGAGCGCTCCAGCCAGTTTTCCTTTGGCGCCGTGTATGAGCCAAGTCAACAATTCAATATCGGTGCTGATTTTTGGCTGCTGCGCAAGCGCGATGTGATTAGCACCTTGGGCGAACAAGTCATTATTGAAAACCCCGCGCGCTACAACGGCACGATCATTGAACGCGATAGTGATGGCTTTATCAGCAACATCATTTTGCAAAAGGAAAATCAGGGCCGCTTAAAAACATCTGGTATCGATATCAGTAGCGGGCTCAGCAGCGCAGAAACCGCCTATGGCACCTTCGGCGTGGATCTCACCGGCACCATCGTGTTGGACTATGAGCGCCAATTTGGCCCGCTAGAGCAATACCGCAGCAATTTGGGTCGCTTTTTAAATGACCAAGTCATCCAACGCTGGCGCCACCGCCTTGCCTTCAATTGGGACAAAAGCGCGCTCGGCTTAACTTTGGCGAACACCTATCTTTCCGGCTATACCGATCAAAACACCGCCTACGATCCGTTTACCGATTCGCCATTGCCCTCGCGCAAGGTTAAAGCCTATTCGCTGTGGGATCTGACCGGGCGCTATGCCGTGAACGAGCAACTCAATGTGCGTGCGGGGGTGTTGAACTTACTGGACGAAGCGCCGCCGTTCTCAAACCAAGCGTATTTTTTCCTGGCCGGTTTTGATCCTACTTATACCGACCCACGCGGCCGTTCGTATTATGTGGGCTTAGACTTTAAGTTCTTTTAAGGACGTGCTTTTTGGCTCCAGGAGCTATTTGGAACAGCCTATCGTCATTGCGAACGCAGTGAAGCAATCTCAGCCGTGAAGCTGAGACTGCCACGTCGCTGCGCTCCTCGCAGTGACGAGGTTCATGGTCTCTCAGCGGCCCAGTCTCAATCAGCTGGGCTTTTTCCCAACCGCAAAATTTAAACAACCGCTACATCTAGCACCCAACTTGCATCCCACAATTGGGCGCTCCCGAAAGTAAATCTCATCCGAGGTTTTCATGAAGACTTTGTCCTTTCGTCGCCTGCTCATCGCTGTGTTGCTTATTTCTTTTACCCTTACGGTTACCGCACAAGGAGTTGTTGTCGTCGCTGGTGGCGGCCGTGAAGGAGATCAAGGCGATACCGCCTCATGGTCATACCAGCTGTATCGCAAACTCATTGACAACGGTGACCGCAATGGCGACGGCATCGTCAAAGTAACGATCCTAACGACCCTGTTAGAAGTCAATGATCCCACTTGGTACAGCTACGCTGAGGCATCCACCTCGGCCAGCCCAGCAGGTCTAGGCCTCAGCCACGCGCAAGCGGTGGCGCAAGCACAGCTTAACGATGCGTTTTTGCCGAATTACTTTCAATGGATCGGGACGACTGTAGGCAAAGCGACGCAGGCCATCAACGTGCAAGTCGCTTCGATTGCCGAGGCAAACGATGTTACGAAAATGGCGACGGTCGCTAACTCTGATGCAATTTTTATTAAAGGCGGCGATCAGGGCGAATACTATGATCTATGGAATGGAACACTGTTAGAAACGCATATTCGCACGGTCGTGCAAACACGCTCCGGCGCCGTTGGCGGTACCAGTGCAGGCGCCATGAGCCAATCGCAATACAGTTTTAGCGGCGGTGCGGATCTTATTTCTGCGGACGTGCTCAGCGATGCTAAAAGTGTGTTTCTAGACGACGTGAGTCAGCCCGGAAGCTCAGGCATTCATACCGACTTTTTAGGATTTATTCCCGGTGTCTTGATTGAAACTCATTACACCCAACGTGCCCGGATGGCGCGGCTGTTGGGAATTATGGCGCGCGCGGTACAAGACTCGGGCAACCGCAACCTCTTAGGAATTGGTTTGGATCAGAAGACTGGTTTAGCGATCCAAAATGGCATCGCAGAAGTCATTGGCACGGGTGAGGTCGCGTTCTTCAAAGAAGCCAGCGACGCGCTTTTGCGGCGTGATGCGGGTCGGCCACTTTTTTATACCAACCTCGTGTTGGACCGACTGACCGCTGGCTGGAAATATAGCTTGAGCCAGCGCACCCCAATCATCAGTCCATTGCCCAGTGGTGTGACCGCGGTCAGCTACACAGGCGATGGCGCAGCAAACACGGGCAGCGTAACCATCAGCGGCAGCGTTGAGGCCGATGCCGACCGCTTTGATCGCCGCGCTAATTACGCGCCTAGTGACTACGCCTTAGGCCTGGGAACCGGATCGCCCTACATCAAATCCACGCTAGGCTTTACCGATGCCGGCAACGCCATTAGCCGAGGCGCAAAACAGGAAACGCTGTTCCGAGCGCTTTATGAGCTACCTAATCATCTGGGCATACTCGCGTTTAGTGGCGCGACGCTTTCGCGCACCACGGCGGCACCGGACATCCTTGCGTTTGGCGGCAGCCTTGCCAGCGTGATCATTGATGCCAAAGGCAGCAGTTACAAAGGTTTGTCCCCGACTATTTCAAGTTACGCCAGCAGTGGCGGCACGCTTCGCGCAGCCGCGTTAACGAACTTGCGCGTGCATGTACTTGCCGACTCAGGCGTTGCTAGTCGCGGCACTAGCTATAACACCCGCTTACACACTTTGGTCGGCGCGCCGGATGGCGGTGGCACGGGACTGGGATCGGGCAGCACGTTGAGCGAGCGCGAACCCAATGACACGCGCAGCAGCGCGCATGATCTCAGCGCTGCCAGCTTTCCCGTCAATCTCAGCGGCCAAATTGCTAGTGCAAGCGATCTCGATCACTTTAAGCTGAGCTTGGCTTCCGGTCGTCAGCTAAACATTGATTTCAGCGTACCCGCGAATAAGGATTATGACCTTTATCTAGTTTCTGCCAGCGGCGTCATCGAGGCGCGCTCGATTCGGGTGGGTGGCGGTGTTGCTGAGGCAATACGCTTTAGCAACACCTCCAGCGGCACCAATACCTATTACGTCAAACTGGTCGGTTATGCGGGTGCCAATAGCAGCGCGTTGTATGCACTGAGTGTCGCCAAGCCTTAGCCGCAATCTGGCGAACTGTCTGCTCAGTCCGAATTTGTTCAATTCGGCGGTAAGCATTTACCCGGTGTCAGCGGCGCAAGCACATCCTCAAAATCACTGCGCATAATCGCATCCCCAATCATCGGGGAAAATTCACTGTTATTGCCTGCCGCATCAATCGCACTTGCTACTAGCGGCAGCATATTGCCGCCATCGGGGCTGTTGAGCGTAATGGTTTTCAGGCTCTGCGCTTGCGCGGCAGTGTAGACGTCGGTTTGCATCAACTTCTCACTGCCGCCACCGCAGGCACCGCGATAGAAGTGCACGGTAATTGGATAGCTGGCGTTGGCAAGTGCAGAATCCACTCGATATTGCACGGAAGTGGACAGGCCACCGCTGGGGAGAAATGCAATAGGCACGGCGAATTCTGGGAAGTTCTGCAAGCGGTTGCCGCCATCATCGACATCATTCACATCGTTCGCGGTGGCACCGTCAGAAAAATCGGTCGGGCTTAGATCTATTGCCAGGCCGCGATTGTTGAAAAAGCGATTGGCGCTACTAGACATTCCTCTACATCGCGCGTGAATACCCGCATCTTGGCCAAAGGCGATCAAGTTGGCTTGGCCGGGGGCTGGCCCACCGATATTGATTTGGCAGCTTTCGCCATCGAAAAAATTGATGGTGGCGCGCGGTGCGTTTGGATCAGGATCCCGGCCATTGCCAAAGGCGCGCGTGCCAGTGATGTCAGTGCCAAAATAATTTCCCTCGATGCGCGTGCCGACATAACTCACGACAGCTCCGCGTGCGCGAAAATTGAGGCCACTCCAGCCGTTGGCTGCGATGACATTACGCGCCGCTGGGTCGCTGCCGCCAATCAGCGCATTGGTCAGTGACCCATAAACATAAAAACCTTCGACCAAATTACCAATCGCTTGAGTACCCGACGCATCTGTGCCAATCAAATTTCCCTGCACTTGTAATCCGTCATGCTCACCGAAGGCGGCGATTCCATAGGTCATGCCACTCATCAAATTGCGCGCCGCAGGCTGAGTCCCACCGACTATGTACGGTCCAGAACCATTCAGAGCCAGCCCCGCATTGGTGGGTGAAAGGGGTAATACGACCGCGATTGCACCACTAATATTGGTGCCGAAAAAACAGCCTTCAACGCGATGTGCGCTAGTGCCGTTTACAACTACTTGAGTCGAGAAACTATTAATTGCCAAACCCCGCAGCGTGATCGTGGCAACGTTCGGAGTATTTTGCGCAATGAAAATTCCAAAACCTGTTAGCGACGTTTGCGGACGTAGCTCGATTTTCAGCACCGTATTCAAGCCACCTTGCGCGGGTGTATTGGTATTCGCCAGCGCGCCGGGTTGGGTGTAGCCATCAATAGTCAGCGGCGTTTCAATCGTGGGCAACGAGGTCGCCCCGACCGCAATCCGCCAGTGTTGGGTACCGGCTTGATAGCCCGCATCACTGGTGGGAATAGCAAACGCGATCAAGTCCAACGCTGGTGTGGCATTCGCCGCAGCGATGGCGCCACGCAGGCTGCAATCGCTAGCGGCAGCCGTGCAGGCGCTCAAGCTTGCATCGCTGGTGTTGTCGACAGTGAATGTCGCCGCATTACTAAATTGAACGAGTAAAAATTGAGTGGCTAAAGCGGGGAATAAAATTGCGCGCATCGCGGGTTTCGCAGTTTGGAATCCGGCGATTCTATATGCCTGACCGCCCACAGGCGCGCAATTGCGCCCGCGCTTTTACTCGAAGCCGTTCTTAAACATTGCATTCTGCAACGGGCGAAGATCAAGACCGCGCTGCCTGCTCTTGAAATGGATCCTGGGTTTGCAGTCCTATTCAATGCATATCAACACCGCCGTTACATTGTCCGTGCCACCGCCTGCTAAGCGCATTTGCCGGTGATACCGCGATCAGCGATAAACAACTTGCGCAGGCCGAACAGAGCCGACAAGCCGCCCTGGGCGAGGCGGCGCGTTCCTTGGCAGAATTTAGATTGGGCCTGGCGGCGGTGGCAATCAAGCGCAATAGCCCGGAGCTTGCCCTGCGGCTACTGGCAAAAACCAAAGCCTTGATTGACTCCGACGATGGTGCTGGCATGCGGCCACACTGCAGGATCTATGTATTTCATGCCGCCTGAACAACAGGCCGGCGAAGCCTTGGGGCGTTCGGCCGATCTTTATGCGCTAGGTGCCACGGTTTACTTTGCCGCCACCGGCGACACTCTCGCGGCATTCGAAGGCAGCCCGGCCTCGGCGCTGGCGCAACGGGTGAAGACGCGCTTAGATCTAGTGTTCGCGGGGACTAAGAATTTGGATGCGAATACCAAGCAATTGGCAGCTGACTTGGCGGCGCTGATCGCCGAGCTTTTGGCCGCCGCACCAGAAGCCCGGCCCAGCGCTGCCATGTGTTTGAACCGCTGCTATGCCCTGGCGGCGGCACCCGCGCGGCGTCAGCGCAAGAGGCTCAGCAATGCCTTGACGGCGGTGTTGCTGCTGGTGCTGCTGGCGATCTCGACGGCGCTGATGTTCACCTTGCGCGCGCGTACGGAGATCGATTTGGAG
>JAYVAQ010000699.1:0-7412 GCA_043750875.1 Rhodanobacteraceae bacterium | reverse complement strand
AGCGGCGGGCGATATTGGCTCGGCGCGGCGTGATCTGAGTGGTGTTCGCGCGTTGTTGATTTGCAATGAACAGCGCGTTACCCAGCGACTGACTTCAGTGCTATCTGCGCAAGCAATGACTTTGACGCATACCAGCACTACCGCAGACGGGCTGAGTAAGCTCAAAAGCTCAGCGACCTTGGGTGAAAATTGGGCCTATGAAATCGCGGTGATTGATGTCAATTCAATGCGCACGACCGCTGCAGCATTCATTCGCAATGCTTTGCGCGAGCCATCGATGGAGCGTATGCGCTTTTTGTTAGTGCAATCGGGTGAGCCGCTGAGCGCAGATATTCTGGATCCACGCCGCTGTGGCTCGGTCATGCTCAATGCCTCCGAGGGCGAAGTGGCGATCATTTTGAATCGCATGCTTGAAGTGAATCAAGCCAGCGAACAACGATTTAGCCTGATGGAAGAAGCCGCCCGAATGGGTGCAGATACTTTCGCGGCAGCAGGCGTTCCGACCGGTCAAGTTGCCGGGCCGGTTACGGGACATGTGTTGGTCGTGGAGGACAATCCGGTTAATCGTACGGTCGCGATGCGGGTCGTCTCGCTCATCGGCGTTAGCGTCGAAGTGGCAGAACACGGCAAAGAAGCGCTGGATAAATTAGCAACAACTAAGTTTGATTTGGTGTTGATGGATTGCCAAATGCCAGTGATGGATGGCTACACCGCCACGCGTACGCAGCGCACTCTTGAAGAAGAGTACAAATTGCCGCGCATTCCAATTATTGCGATGACTGCTAACGCCATGGTTGGTGATCGGGAAAAATGCCTCGCATCGGGCATGGACGATTACTTAACCAAACCACTCAATCGCGGCTTGCTTGAACAAACGATGCGCAAGTGGATGCCCGCGAACGCGAAATCACGGGCGGAATTCGTACCGCAAGACCTGCGCGTGGCCGCTGAGCCCGCAATTTCGTCGGAACAGGGAAATGAATACAGCGCACTCGCGGCGACGCCGACCGGCGCTAGAGCGCCCGTGGCCGCAAAAACGTCAGCACCGGCAATGAGCCTTGAGGACGAATTGCTGGCAGATCTAGCACGCGCTGCCGATGGCATCCCAGATTTTTTTGACGGTAGCCCGGCGGTGGCGAAACCAGCGCCGCAAAAACCAGCTGCCCCGCAGCAGCCTGTCGCGCCGCGTCCCACTGCGCCTTTGGCGGCAGCGCCTGTTGCCGCCAAGCCGACTGCAGTTGCGACGCCCAAGCCTGCGGCAGCAGTTAAACCTGCGATTGATCGCAGTATTTTCGATGAACTCCTGGAAGTGATGGGTTCTGAATTTGCAGGTTTGGTCAATGTTTATTTGGAAGATACCCCGAAAAATATCAAAATTTTGGCGCAGTCCGCCCAGCGTGGCCAAGTCGAAGGCATGATCGCGCCCGCGCATTCGCTGAAAAGTACCAGCGCCAATTTGGGTGCGATCGTATTGAGCGATTTGGCGAAGAAAATCGAACATGGCGCGCGCAGTGGTACTTTGACTGACCCAGTTGGCGATGCCAAAAACGTCATCGCCGAATTTGAGCGCGCCGCTGAATCACTCAAGACGCTGATTCAACTTTAGACGCTACCGAAACTCGGTTGAAGGCGTCGCTCAGCGATACGCCGCCAAGTATTATTACGAAATACTTGGTGGTGGAAATAATTTGTAGCATCTGGCTTTGCTACGCTTCAAAGCTCAAATAACAAAAGGCGGCCCCATGTCGCACGGCAATCAGTTTTCCCTGCTTAAAGAACGCCGCTTCTTGCCATTTTTCTTAACGCAGTCGCTCAATGCGTTTAACGACAATGTTTTTAAGCAAGCACTCATAGCCTTAATTACCTTTGGTGCGCTGGCATTAAATGACGAACAGCGCAAAATTTTTACCCAGGTCGCAGCCGGGCTTTTCATCTTGCCGTTTTTTCTATTTTCGGGAATAAGCGGGCAACTTTCCGACAAGTTAGATAAGGCAAAAATTGCGGTTTGGGTCAAAGCCGCTGAAATCGCCATCATGTGTATTGGCGCGGTCGGGTTTTTTACGCAAAATATTTATCTTTTGCTGGCGATGTTGTTCATGATGGGGCTGCATTCGACGGTATTTGGCCCGCTTAAATACGGGATTTTGCCGCAAGTATTGAAGCCGAATGAGCTAACTGGCGGCAACGGTTTGGTCGAGATGGCGACATTCCTGGCCATTCTGACCGGAACCATCGCTGGAACAACGCTAGTTTTGCGACAAAGCGCTGAAAATGTGCATCTGGGTGCCATCTTAATCGCGGTTGTGACGATCGGCCTTGCCATCATCGGTTGGTTGACCGCACGGGCGATTCCCCCAGTAGCTGCGCCCGATGCAACGCTAAAGGTGAACTGGAATCCAATCACCTCAACCTGGCACAACCTACAAGATTTGCGCGGTAATCGCACCGTTTTGCTCAGCTGCCTGGGCATTTCTTGGTTCTGGTTTTTTGGCACGATTTATTTCACGCAACTTGCGAGTTACGCCAAAGAAACCTTAGGTGGGCAAGAGGGTGCCTATAATGTTTTGCTCGCGGTGTTTTCTGTGGGTTCCGCGATTGGTGCGGTGCTGTGCGAAGTATTGTCTAAGAAGCGCCTGGAAATAGGGCTAGTGCCTTTTGGCGCCTTCGGCATGACCATTTTTAGCGTCGGCCTATATTTCAGCTGCCCCGAGGCGCTAGGCAGCAAAGATCTGAATGTTCAGCAATTTCTCGCGCAGCCGCAGGTCTGGAAAGTCATGACTTGGATGCTGCTCATGGCGATTTCCTCGGGATTGTTCATCGTGCCGCTGTTTGCGCTCGTGCAGTCGCGCAGCTCGGTCGAAAAGCGCTCACGTATCATCGCTGCGAATAATATTTTGAATGCGGCATTTATGGTGACAGCCTCGTTGCTAACGGTGTTGTTATTAAAGTTACGCTTTAATATTCCGCAAATTCTGCTGATTACCGCGATCTTAAACTTAGCCGTCGCCATCTATATTTTCACGCTCGTGCCTGAGTTCTTGATGCGCTTTTGCTGCTGGATACTGATTAATGTGATGTATAGGGTGAAAGTCGAGGGCATCGATAATTTACCCGAGGAAGGGCCAGCATTAATGGTGTGCAACCACGTTGGCTTTACCGATCCATTGCTGATCGCAGGCTGCATTCCACGCCCCACGGTATTCGTGATGTATTGGAAGATTTTCCAAGCACCTGGTGCCAATTGGTTATTCAAAACCGCGCGCGCCATTCCGATTGCTGGGCGCAATGAAAACCCAGAAATGTACGCGCGCGCCTTTGAGGCGATTAGCACGGCGCTGAAGGCGGGAGAAGTGGTATGCATATTTCCAGAAGGCGGCTTAACGCCCGATGGCGATGTCAAGGAATTCAAACGTGGCGTCGAATTGGCACTAGAGCGTGACCCGGTACCGGTATTGCCGATGGCCTTGCAGGGATTATGGGGCAGCATGTTCAGTCGTTGGGATCGGCACAATAAAAAGCTGAAATTGCCGCGCCGATTATTTGCGCGGGTTGCGCTGGTTGTGGGCCCACTGATCAAACCGGAGGCTGCCAAGGCGGAAGTTTTGGAGGCACAGGTCAAGCGTTTACGCGGTGATTTGGCTTGATAGATCGTCTAAGGCCGTGGTACGCCGCCTGTTCGTAAGGTGCCTTGCCCGGCGTTTTATGCTCTGCGGCGCTCAACTTCAACAAATTCGCGCGTGGAATAGCGCGCAGCCTTTGACCGGTTCCAGCTGGAACGAGTTTTCTAGCTTTGCCAGCAGGGGTTGAAATGGTCTTTGTAGTCGATGGAAGTGCTATGAAATCAAAGCTTTTTCAGATTTAATGGTGCTGAAACTTTATCGGCAACTTCGCAAAGTGGGGTAGACACGACCCGAAGCGTACTTGCTCAAACAGTTGGATTTCAATCGATAATCGATACACGAAAGGAAGAGTTCAAAATGCCAAAATCGTTTGAGGCAGGCGAAAAATCAGTAAAAGAAATATTCCAAGGTGATTACGAATTTGAAATTCCAAACTTCCAGCGCCCATATGCCTGGACAGTTGACGAGACTGAGACTCTTTTTGATGACCTTGTTGCTGCCATGCGAGAAGAAAAAAAGACTCATTACTTTCTCGGTAGTATTGTGCTGATTAAAAAAGATCAAGAGTCACGCGCACTGGTTGTAGATGGACAACAACGCTTGAGTACTCTGACAATGCTTCTTGCGACGATGCGCTCTTTGGTTGCCGAAGCTGCGGGAGATATCACTCGATTTTTGTATAAGGAAGGATTGGCAACTCTGGGCGAAACCAATCGCTATCGATTAAGAGCACGCAAAGAGGACGAGGAATTTTTTAGAGATTTCATTCAAGACCCAGGTGGAATCGAGAAGCTTCTAAATTACAGTTTGGAGCTAAAAGATAGTCGCCTTCGCTTCAAAGAGAACATCGAGCTATTGTTCAAGTTGGTACAAGCACTTTCGAACGCGGAACGCTTGAATCTTTGGAAATTTATAGCTAACGAGTGTTCAATAGTAATAATTTCATCTCCCGACTTTGAAGCTTCCCATAGAATTTTTACTATTTTGAATAATCGCGGACTTGATTTAGCTCCAATCGATATTTTGAAATCTGAAATTCTTGGTTCTATTCTTGATCAATCTGGTTCGGATAAAGCGGAAGCGAATAGTAAAAAATGGGGTGAGATAGAGAAACAACTTGGAAGAGATGGTTTCAGTGACTTGCTTGCGCATATTCGTGCGATTTATACAAAGCAGAAAAAAAGAGCTACGCTAACGAAAGATTTTAAAGAGCACATACCGCATTATATTAAGCAGCCAATACAATTTATAGACGAGGAGTTAATCCCTTATGCAGCTGTTTACGACCGTATTCGCGCATCTTCATCCGAATCGACCAAATATGCAGACGAAATTAACCAGCACTTACTTTGGTTAAATCGGGTAGAATTTAAAGACTGGGCACCCCCGGCCATAGCCTACTTTAAGCGATTTGAACAAAACCCTTCACTTGTGTTGGACTTTGTTAAACACCTAGAAAGACTCACTTATTGCCTGCTCGTGACGCAAGCGAGGAGCAATAAACGCATTGAGACTTATGCAAGTTTGACTTCCACCGTCGTATCCTCTGGATTTGACGGAAGCTCAATCGGCGTTCAGTCATTTCAGCTTAACCAACTCCAAAAGAATGAATTTGTAGGAGCCCTCAACGGCGACATTTACGATGCACTTCCTAAGGCTCGAATGGCGTTATTACTTCGGCTCGATTCGTTATTTGTAGACGGAAGCAAAGAGCAAAAGTATGGTGAAGTTTCGCTAGAGCATGTGTTGCCTCAGAACCCAAACGAACAATCTGAGTGGTTCAAAAACTTCCCGAATTTAGATGAGCGTCAAGGCTGGACTAACCGATTGGCAAATCTTGTGCCATTGCACAGAAGGAAAAACTCTGCGGCTCAAAATTCTGATTTCCTTGAAAAAAAGGTTAAGTACTTTTTCGCAAATGGGAAGTCTTCACCATTCGAGTTAACACAACAGTTACGCGATTTGACGCAATGGACGCCACAATTGCTTCAGAAGCGACAGGAAGACTTGCTTCAAAAATTGATTGCACACTGGGATCTGCATATTTGAGTGACAGGTAATGGACTTACGGGTGTCGCACTTAAACCTGAGTTTAGGAACCGTTTTCACCGAGGCTTTGCTTTTATTCTAATCCAAACGCTTTTCACTAGAGTCCTCGTCGGTCTAGCTTGCAAAAATAACCAAATAGGTTAGAGTTGCGCATGGAAAAACGAACCGCACATTGTCGGCTTGCCGTTGTAAAGGCACTTGTTGCAGAGGGCAAAGTAGGCGTGACGAACGCAGCGAGACAGGGCGCAAGCGCAATGGGGCTTGAATTTTCCGACATACTGGAAGTGTTGATAGCGCTTACACCAGCAGATTTTTACAAGAGCATGACTACGTATGCCGATCATGCTGTTTGGCAAGATGTTTATCAGCCGCGCACCAAAGCTGGGGACGTATACCTCAAGCTGACCGTAATTGCGGATGTTTTGATTGTTTCATTCAAGGAGCTATAACCATGAAATGTCCAGATTGTGGCGCGGCTGAATTAATTCACGACACGCGCGACTTGCCCTACATCTACAAGGGCGAGACTACGGTCATTCCCGCAGTAACTGCACAGTTTTGCCCTGCGTGCGGCGAATCCATTACCGACTTGGCGGAAACCGAGCGTGTGATGCGGGATATGCAGGCCTTTAATAAGCAGGTAAACGCGGCCATTGTTGATCCCAGCTTCATCGTGGAAGTGCGCAAAAAGCTGGACTTGGGCCAGCGCGAAGCTGCTGAGATTTTCGGCGGCGGCATCAATGCGTTTTCACGCTATGAGAACGGCAAGACCAAGCCGCCTCTGGCTCTGGTAAAGCTGCTCAAAGTGCTGAATCGCCATCCAAATTTACTGGATGAAGTGCGCTTGGCGTAAAGATGCTAGGGCAGCATCCGCGCAATACCTTTTTTGGGCGGAAACAAAAAAGCTCGCATTCGCGAGCCTTTTTGTTGCAAATCGAAATTAACTTCAACTCAGCTTAGCTTTGACCTTCCCAGACAGTGCTGTCATATCCGCACGGCCAGCAACTTTGGCCTTTAACACGGTCATGACTTTACCCATGTCTTTGGCATTCGTTGCACCGACTTCGCTAATAGACTCGCTAATCGCTAGATCTAATTGGGCATCGGAAAGTGGTGCGGGCAGATAGTGCTGAATAACGAGCACTTCGGCCTTTTCAATGTCGACTAAGTCGAAACGATTTGCGGCGCTGAACTGCTCAATCGAATCTTTACGCCGCTTCAGCATTTTTTCAAAAATGCCCAACACCGCCGCGTCGTCTAGAACCAAACGCGTATCAATTTCAATTTGCTTAATGTCGGAACTCATCAAGCGCAACGTTGCCAAACGAACTTTGTCGCCTGATTTCATTGCGGTTTTGATGTCATCCAGAAGCTTGGCTTTGAGCTCGCTCATGGAGGTTTGCTACTTAGTACTTGCGGACGCGTTTTGTCACGTCGCTGCGCGTACGGCGCTGCTGGCGCTTTTCAGCGGCTGCGGCCTTGCGCTTGCGTTCTTGTGTGGGTTTTTCGTAAAACTCGCGGCGACGGGTTTCGGCAAGAATTCCAGCCTTCTCACACGAACGCTTAAATCGGCGTAGGGCGAATTCGAACGGCTCGTTTTCTCTGACCTTAACGTTTGGCATGCTGACTCCAGTAGATGGGAAGTTGCTCTTCCAATGAGCAAGCCCTGAAGTATAGCCTTAGCAATATTGAATTTGCAAAACGGCAGCCAAACGTGCGTGTATTAGGGATTGAATCTTCTTG
>JAYVAQ010000698.1:0-2239 GCA_043750875.1 Rhodanobacteraceae bacterium | reverse complement strand
CTGCAAGAATCGCTTACTGCAGATCCATTGGTTTCGGTGGTGCTTAATGATGAGGAAGCGAACAATCGTTCTGGTTATTGGCGCGATCAAGGCAGGCTTTACTTGGCCGCAATCAGCCCGATTGTGTCCGGCGAAAATTTGGTCGGCTATGTGCTTTTAGGCAACGCTATCGATAAACGCACCGCCGACAAAATTGCCGAAATCAGCAGTGCGGAAGTGGCGATTTACGCCCAAAGCGGTAAGAACTTAAAGTTACTCGGAACCTCGCTGAACGCTGAAAGCATCAAATCACTCGATGCAGCAGTTTCCGCGCAGTCAGCACAAATGAAAGCCGCGATGGCAAGCGCATCTAGGCTGGATTTTACCATTGACGGGAACGCCTATGCGGGCGAGCTCACCACGATCTTTGGCGAAGGCAAGGTTCCGCTCGGCGCCTATCTTGGTTTGACGCCAACGGAAGCATCGAAGGCCAACTTTTTAGCGATTCAACGCGCGGTCAATTGGACTGGCTTTGCAGCGCTATTAGCGGCACTTTTGGCATCTTGGTTCTTAACCCGAGCTTTGCTGAAACCTATTAGGACGTTAGCTGATGCCGCTGACAAAGCCGCTGCGGGCGACTATACCCAGCAAGTCACGGTCAAGGGCACCGACGAAATCGGCAAACTGGGGCACGCATTTGATTCGCTGCTGTCCAGTTTGCGAGAGAAGGGTGATATGGAAGGCTATGTCAGTAGCTTAAGCAAGTTTTTGCCAGAACCCGGTTCGGAAACGACGGTACGTAGCGCGCCCCATGTGCCCGCTCAGCGCTACGCGATGACTCTTTTGGGTATGGACTTCCGACGCTTTTCACAAAACGTACCGGTCGGGCAAGAAGCGATCACGATGACGCAACTTGCCACCCTGCACGGCGATGCGGTGGCGATTGCCAATGCTTATGGCGGGCGCATTTTTGAGCATCATGGTAGTCGTGTGCTGATTGGTTTTGGTGGCGAGCAAAGGCAGCTGCGTGCAATGCATGCGCTTGCAGCACTGCTTCCTAAAGCAGCTAGTTTAGGCCCGGGTGCAGCGCCTGCCGCTGCAATTCACGATGGCGAATTTGTACATGGTTCGCTGCCTAACTTTGAGCCACAGAGCGCTACCATTGGGCTTGGCACCGCGCAGCTTAGCCGTCTACTTGGCGAGGCTGCTGCTGGGCAAATAATTCTTGGCCCAATGTTTGCCAAAGGTCTAAACGCCGTGTTGGAGCGCGAAGCGGGCGCGGCTGAGCCCTCGGTTGCTACCGGTGCAGCCAGCGGCAAGCGTTTTTATGCGTTGACCGCGAATGATTTGGCGAGTTTGCCGAAATTACCTGAGCCAGAACGCGATCCAAACTCAACGATGTTGAGCGGCAATGAAACGCGGGTTGCCACCGGCAGTGTCAACGAAAGTAATGCGCACAGACTGGCACCTGGCATGCGATTGGGTGGGCGTTATGAAATTCAATCGGTGCTTGGCGCAGGCGGCATGGGTGTAGTTTATAAGGCCCATGACCTTGAGTTAGATGATGTCGTGGCTTTAAAAATGCTGCGTGGTGCCGCGTTGATGGACGGTGAGCACCTGGAACGTCTAAAGAGCGAACTGCGCTTGGCGCGCAAAATCACGCACCCCAGCGTGTTGCGAACGCACGATTTTGGCGATGTCAATGGCCAACCTTTTATTTCGATGGAGTACGTGCGCGGCATGACGTTGCGCTATTTGATCGAGCAATCCGGAAAGCTTCCTTTCAGTGCGGGCCTACGAATTGCCAAGCAAATTGCGGGCGCGCTGCACGCGGCGCACGCGGTCGGTGTATTGCATCGCGATATCAAGCCCGAAAACGTCATCTTGGAAGCTTCAGGCAACGCCAAGCTGATGGATTTTGGTATCGCGCGCCCCATTCGTCGAACGGCCCCAGGTCAAACGCAGCCAGGTATGTTTATCGGAACGCCAAATTATTCACCGCCCGAAGCGTTAGCAGGTGAAGAAGTGGATGCGCGCTCTGACGTTTACTCTATGGGCGTGATGCTGTGCGAAATGTTTTGCGGCAGCCTTCCGTTTAATGCCACCTCGACAATGGAGCTGTATATCGCACATTCGCAGATGGTGCCGATTGCCCCCTCAAGTTTGTGGCCAGAGATTCCAAAACCACTAGAAGCGATTATTCTCAAGTGCTTGGAAAAGCCGCCTGCGGCAAGATTCGTCAGTGCCGAGGCATTGCTGG
>JAYVAQ010000697.1:0-3964 GCA_043750875.1 Rhodanobacteraceae bacterium | reverse complement strand
AACGCCCAAACACACTTACTGGCTCGATGGACCGCGCGGATTTCCGTGGACGCCGTGTGGTATGCACAAAGCGTGGGTGCCTCTCTCGCCCGGGAAAAGTCCCCGATATCCACGCGTGCAATATGAGTGCGATAGTACTGTGAAGCCTGAAAGCGCCGAACTGGCGAAGTGAAATTAGTGATCAAAACGGTGCGGCATTAACGAAGGTGTTAGTGGATGCTCGTTACCGGGTTGCATGAGCTATCGCATGACAACCACCCATTTACTTAACGTTTGATTTTGCCCAATACGATGAACCTCGCATTGGGTTCTTGCGTTATGCAAATCCCTGATTTCGCATAGAATTCACCGCACCTGCCATCGGAGTACCGTTTATGAAGTGTTTTCTTGCCGCAACCTTTGCAAGCATTGCGCTGCAACCTGCGTATGCCATCACCACACGTTTGAGTGAAACCAGCCTTGGCGCTGAGGCCGATAGCTCCAGTTTTAGCGTAAAATTGAGCGATGACGGCCGTTTTGCGGTATTCCAAACCAATGCAACCAATCTGATCGCTGGCGATACCAACGCGGCTTCCGACGTGGTGTTAAAAGATTTGCAAACCGGCATATTGACCTGCATGAGCTGTGCTGCAGGTGGTGTTGTCGGGGACGGTGCATCGACGTCGCCAGCTATATCAGGCGATGGCCGTTTTGTTGCTTTTCAATCGGCAGCGACGAATCTGGTGGCAGGCGATAGCAACATTGCCACCGACGTGTTCGTGCGTGAAATTGCCACGGGTGCGTTGGAAATTGCCAGCCGGGCCACTGGTGTGGCGGGCGCCCAAGGTTCAGCCACAAGTGGTCAGGCACGGCTATCAAGCACTGGCCAATTCGTGGTGTTTAGTTCGACCGCGACAAATTTAGTCAGCGGCGACACCAACACGCAAGCCGACGCCTTTGTGCGGGACCGTTTAACCAGCGTGACCAGCCGCGTCAGCGTTGCCACGGGTGGTGTCCAGGCCAGCGGTGGTGTCGGCGGCGCGACCGCGTCAACCATATCTGCGGACGGGCGCTTTGTCGTTTTTACCTCAGGTCAACAAACTCTGTCTGCGGGTGACACTAATACACTTACAGACGCCTTTTTGCATGATCGCCAAAACGTCAGCACCGAACGTTTGACAAGCACCGCTGGCAGCACCGGTTCTTGCTTAGATCCAACGATATCCCCGGATGGCAGCATGGTTGCGTTTTCTTCGACTTTTACGGATTTGGTGCCCGGCGATACCAATGCCGTGCGCGATACTTTTTACCGCGCTCGCACGGGCACGGTGCTGACACGCATTGCCGCTGCGGGCGCGGTTGAGGCGAACGGCGCATTAGAAGTGCCGAGCTTCAATGGCAATGGCACAAAAATAGCGTTCCAATCGGCGGCGTCGAATTTGGTGGCGGGCGACACCAACGCGAGCAACGATATTTTTAGCCTTGCGATTGCCACCGGTGTGATCTCGCGAGTCAGCGTCAGCACCGCAGGGATAGAAGCCAACGGCTCTTCCACGTTTCCTTGGTATGCCGGTGCCAGCGACATTGTCGCGTTTAGTTCCGGGGCGAGTAATCTGATTGCCAATGACGCCAATGCATCGGTCGACACATTTGCGAACCGGCTAAGTAGCGTTGATCCAGATATATTGTTTCGGGATGGATTTGAATAACTAACGCACGTCGAGTTATTAACCGTTTTAGCGAGCGCGACCCTGCAAATAACTAGTGCGCCAACCGCGCCGGAAAGCGCACTACAAATTGACTGCCAACACCTAATTCGCTGTGTACGGTGATGCTGCCGCCTAAGCGAGCAGTCACTAGGTTAAACACCACATGCAGGCCAAGGCCAATGCCGCCTTGGTTGCGTTTGGTGGTGAAAAAGGGCTCAAAAATATGTGCGGTCGTGGCGGCGTCCATGCCGACGCCGTCGTCACTGACCATTAACTCGACTTGCGCGGCAGCAGTAGCATTTGCCTCGATCACGCACACGCGGATACTGATGCAACCGATTCTTGGGCTAGCCTCGCTGGTCGCAACTTGCTCCGGCTCGAAAGCATGCAGCAGTGCGTTGTGCAGTAAGTTGTTGAGAATTTGCCCAATTGCACCGGTATAGGTGTCCAACATAATTTCGGGCGCGCCGGTATAGATCAAACTGATCGCCCGGCGCTTCCACAGCGATTGCGAGCTGTCTATTAGTTCGCGCATCAGTAAATCAAGCCGCACTTCGCGACGCTCATCCGAAGCCCGATCTAGCGATACTTGCTTAAATTGGCGTACTAAATTCGCCGCGCGTTCCAAGTGCGTGGAAACCAGTGCGCTGGACTGATTGGCGTCGGAAATAAAGCGTTCTAATTCAGACTTGGTCATCGCCGCCGCAGCGATGGCGCGCGAAATTTCACCGCTGCGCTGCTGTAAGAACGTACTTGCGGTCAGCGCGACCCCAAGCGGCGTGTTGACCTCGTGCGCCACACCGGCAACTAATTGCCCCAGGGACGCCAGCTTTTCCTGTTGTGCCAACTGCGCTTGCGTGGCTAACAAGCGCGTATTAGCCGTTTCTAGCTCTGCTGTACGTGCATGTACGAGGGCGTCCAGACGCTCAGAACGCAGTTGCAAATGCCGGGTGCGACGGCGCAGCGCCAGCGCAATCAATGCCGCGCTCAGAGCCAACACAAGCAGCGCAAACCACGGTGTTTGCCAAAAAGCGGGTAATACTTTGATCGGAATACGCAGCACTTTTGGGCTCCATGCGCCTATGCGATTACTGCCGCGCACCTCCAGTTGGTACGTGCGCGGCCATAAATTGCTGTAGCTGGCAGTGCGCTGTTCGGCATCCGTGGCAATCCAATGCTCATCAAAACCTGCTAAACGGTAGGCATAGCGGTTATTGGGTGATGCGCTGAAATCAAGCGCGGCAAATTCAATGCTAAAACGCCGCTGATCGGGCCGCAAACTCAGCCCGCCATAGTAAAGATTCGACGCTGCCGTGCCGGGTTCAAGTTTTGCCTGCGTTTGCGGCAGCATCAGCGCCAGCGGCGATATCAGCCCATTGATGCGCAATTCCGTGGCAATTACCGCAGGTGCATATGTCCAAGGTTCAAATTGACTCGGATCCATAATAACCAAACCAGTGCTGCCACCATTGAGCAATAAGCCATCGTGGGTTTGCGTATGGGCACCGGCCCAGGCGGTACCCACATCCACACCATCGGCAGGGTCAAGCGCGTAAATACTGCGCTGCGCCAAATCCAGCACGATATGGTCGGTCCAAACGCGGCCACGCGCATCCTGCAAAAGATTGCCGCCGATATCACGTCCGGACATGCCTAATTCGCTGCTGATATGGCGGAAACTGGCGCGTTCGTGCGGAAATTCGTCGCCAATGTTTTTGTTAACAGCGGTAGTTGGTTTTGGCGAGCGCGTAGACGCCCGCTGTGGCAACAGCGTCAAGCGGTCAACGCCTTTTAAGGTCGCCACCCACACTGAACCTTCGCGATCAATCATTAAATCGTAAACGGTGTTGTGTGCAAGGCTATCGCTGCGCTTAGCGTCGTGTCGGAAAATTTGAAATTCTTTTGCGCCTGGATTAAGCACGCGTAAGCCATCGTTACCGCCTGCCCAAATTCGCCCGCTTTGATCTTGTGCAAGGGGATTTAATTGCCCCAAAATTGCTTTCCCCTCCGTGTCCTTTACCAGCTCTGGCGTGCTGGAGTTGGGCGCAAGACGGGCAACGCCGAGGGTGCCGCCCAGCCAGAGTGCGCCATCCTGTGCGATTAATAAATTCGATACTGCGCCGTTTTCCCCAATATGGGTGAATTTGCGCGTTGTCAAATTAAGATGGAATAAGCCAGCGGTTTGTGTACCCACCCACACGCTGTCATCAGTGGCTTGTTTTAGCGCGATCACGACGCCATCACTGAGCGCTGCCGGGTCATTCGCATTGACCCTA
>JAYVAQ010000696.1:0-4430 GCA_043750875.1 Rhodanobacteraceae bacterium | reverse complement strand
GCATGCCGGAAACCGGAACGATCAAACGCCCGGCTAAGGTGTAGGGTTGATCGAGAAAACGCTCGATAATGGCGAATTGTGGCTCAAGTTTATTCACGCGCTACTCCGTCACAGTGGCCAATCGCTTTAATGCAAGATCCATGTTGGCGGAGCGGTTCGATTTTGGCAAGGCGGCCTAATAATTTCCTAAAAACGCCTAATGTCTAGCGCTTTTTTCCTAGTGTAGCTGCGCCTTAGCTCCCCCAGGTATTTTGAAGGCCGCGCGACTTTGCCTGCGGGTTAAATAGCTCATGACACGCATCGCAACGCTTTTTAATTTCTGGCAATTCTAATCTCAGCGCTTGGCAATCAGCGATTTTTACCTGCACACCGAACTGATCACTGCTGAGCACCAATGCATGGCTCAATTCGGCAAACTCACCTGGCGCATGGCTGAGTCTGGGAAACACCCCATCGACGCTGCGTGCTCCCGCGCTCAAGGCGCGCGCCGGTGCGATCACTGTGCTGAAGCAATTGTCGGTTTTCAGTGCGGCAGTAATATCACTGATTGCCTTTTTCAGTGCTTTCATGGTCTTTTGCTGCGCCCGCTGGGCTTGAATGGCGTTCCAGCTCAGCGGCAAGATCGCAGCACAACACAGGATAAAAATCAACAAAATCAGCCATTTGCCACGATTTTGTTTTGACGTGGCGGAGTTTTTCATGCCTGCAAAAGCGCAACCGCTCGCCCTAGCAGACGATCCAAGGCTCCGCGCTCACTGACCACGACCCGCAAACCAGCTTCCCCCATGGCGTTACGAGTCGCGCTGTATTTTAAGATTTTGCATAGCGCGCCGCCTAGTTCCAAGCCGTTGGTGACCCTAAGTGCCGCACCATCGCTAATCATGCGGTCCGCAATTTCCTCAAAATTATAGGTATGCGGGCCGACAATCACCGGAATGCCTAATCCAGCAGGTTCGAGCATATTGTGGCCGCCTATATCGCTCAAACTTCCGCCCACGAATGCCACATCCGAGGCCGCAAAAAAGTTAAGTAATTCGCCCATGCTGTCCAGCACAAAACATTGCGTGCTGCCTTCTGGTGTTTGGTTTTCGGATCGCGTGCTGGTGCGAAAGCCAATACTGCGGCAATGCGTGGTCACGAGCTTGAAGCGTTCTGGGTGGCGTGGCACGAAGATCAAAAGCGCGTCGGGAAATTGTCGCAATACTAATGCGTGTGCCTCTAGCACAGCTGATTCCTCGCCTTCGTGTGTACTAGCCGCAACCCACACGGGCCGATTGGCTCCCCAGCCAGAGCGCAGATCAATCCCAACTTGATTAATACCCAGCGGCAATTTCATATCAAATTTGATGTTGCCCACCAGCTCCAAACGCGCCGGCTCTGCGCCCAAACGTAAAAAACGCTCGGCATCGACTTTGCTTTGCGCCGCGATCCAGGCAGCTGCGCGCACACAATGGCCGGCAAGCGCTTTCGCTGGCCCATAGCCGCGTAAACTGCGCTCGGATAGTCGGGCGTTGGCAATCAAAATAGGAATTTTGCGCGCCGAACAGCTCAAATACAGATTTGGCCAGATCTCCGTTTCCATCACCACCGCTAGCTTGGGCTTGGTGCGATCTAAAAATCGCCGAACCGAGCCGGGTAAGTCATAAGGCAAATAGACATGGAATACACGTTTCCCTAAAACGCTTTGCACGCGCGCCGAACCGGTCGGGGTGATCGTAGTGACCACCATCGGGCGCTCCGGGAAACGCTTAATCAGTGCTTCAATTAATGGCACTGCCGCGTTGAATTCGCCCACGCTCACCGCGTGTACCCAGATTGTATCCTGCATTTTCGGGCACGCAAAAAAGCCAAACCGCTCGCGCCAGCGCCAAAAATAATCCCGGTTGCGTAATCCTCTAAACGCCAAGCGATACAGAATGATCGGCGTCACCAGATACATTAATAGCGTGTACAAAACCCGCATGAGCCCAATTTTCAACATTCAGGCTGACCAAAAAAGGGCAGGGCGACGGCGAAGGACGCGGCGAATGATTGGGCGGGTGCTCTGAATTGGGAGTGTGCTCAAAGGCCAAATTCCGAGGGTGAGAGTCGAGAAGTATAGCCATCGTAGCGCAAGGGTTGTTAGGGCACCGGCTTTTTACCGCTGGCGCAATCCCATGCGTGCGAAATCAACGCCAGAAAGGCACAATCGCATCTCTTTTACGAAATCAGGAGCCACACTATGGCGATCAAAATTGCAATTAACGGCTTTGGCCGCATCGGCCGAAATATCGCGCGCGCGCTTTTTGAAAGTGGCCGCAATGGCGAATTCGATATCGTCGCAATTAATGATTTGGGCGATGCCGAAACCAATGCGCACCTATTGCAATATGACACTGCACACGGACGCTTCCCTTTCGACGTCACGGTTGACGCCGGTGACTTAATTGTCAAAGGTGATCGCATCAAGGTGTTTGCCGAGCGCGACCCGGCGAAACTGCCATGGGCCGCATTGAATGTCGATGTGGTGTTGGAATGCACCGGTTTGTTCACAAGTAAAGCCAAAGCCGGCGCACACATTGCCGGTGGTGCGAAAAAGGTATTGATTTCCTCCCCAGGTGGCGCTGACGTGGACGCAACAATTGTATTTGGCGTTAATCATGATGTTCTGAAAGCCAGCGATACCGTGGTGTCGAACGCATCATGCACCACCAACTGTTTAGCGCCATTGGCAAAAATTTTGCACGACAATATCGGTATCGTGCATGGCCTTATGACCACCATTCACGCCTACACCAACGATCAGGTCTTGACCGATGTGTTCCACAGCGACTTGCGTCGTGCGCGCAGCGCCACCATGAGTCAAATTCCCACCAAAACCGGCGCTGCAGCAGCAGTTGGGTTGGTGTTGCCCGAGCTTAACGGTAGGTTAGACGGCTTTGCTATGCGCGTGCCAACGATTAATGTGTCGGTCGTTGATTTGGTGTTTGTTGCCGCACGCGCCACCACAAATGCTGAAATTGACGGTTTGGTATTAGCCGCCGCTGCCGGCAGCATGAAAGGTATTCTGGCGTCCAATAAAAAGCCGTTGGTCAGCGTGGATTTCAATCACAACCCGCATTCGTCCATCTATGACAGCACACTCACGAAAGTCATGGGCGGCACGCTTGTAAAAGTATGTTCTTGGTACGACAACGAATGGGGTTTTAGTAATCGCATGTTGGATACCGCAAAGGCATTGATGGCCGCGAAGTAAAAAAATGAAACGCGCCAATAGGCGCGAAATCCCTATTAAAACAAAGTCTGCGCCGCATTTGCGTGGCCTTTTTTGTATTCAAATTGCAGGGCTGCGCGGTGGCAAAAAACGTGTGCAAATGCAGCATCGAATAGTTGAAATTTCTGTTGCGTTGAATTGTAAGCTCTGGCTAAATCAGCAGCGTCACCCATGCCGCTAAAGGAGCGTACATGCAGTCGTTCAAGATTTTATCAGCCGCAATCGCAACCGCGATGCTTGCCGCCTGTTCTTCAGGCACAAATAGCCCTTCAGTGGCAACCACACCTCCACCCAACACCAGCGGTTCAACCGTAACCGGGGTAATTACTGCGCAGTTTGACTCGGCTTTAGGTTTATTGCCCTTTCCAAACAACTTGCTTTTTGGTGGAAGCACCGATGGCACGTTGAACCCGCCGGTGGCTAACGCTACAAATACCGGCGACCCAGCAGTAGCGCTAAGCGCGATCGACGGTTTTAGTACCAATGCCCCTTGGTCTACCACTTTCTCAGCAGCTATTGATCCAGCAACCGTAGTTGCCGGGCAAACAGTACGCTTTTTCGAAGTAACCCGGCCTTCGCCTACAAGTATTGGTGTCACTGCCATTGTGCGCGAGCTGGTGCCAAATGTTGACTATGTCACCGCGATCTCGCGCAGCACCGAAGTCACCGCTACCGCGCCACAAAATAACGGCAAAACCGGGATACGCTTAGCAGTCGTGCCGCTTAAAGTGCTTGACGCCTCCTCATTGACAGCTACGGGCCTGTCTTTAAAAACTTACATGGTCGTGCTCACCAAAGGTATACGCGACTTAGCAGGTAACGACGCGACGCCAGATACCACCTATTTCATCGCTAAGCGCACCGCAACATTGGTCAACGGCAGTTGCACATCCAGCCCTTTGAACGCCACCAGCACGGATCCGCTGTTGCCAGTAGCAAGTGCTTGTGCGCTTGAGCCTGTGCGCCAGTTAGTCAATGCGCAGGAAGCCTTAGCTGCTGGAGCGGGTGTGGTACGCGACAATATTATTTTAAGCTGGTCTGCAACGACGCAAAGCGTAGCACCAGTGCTTTCGGCGGTTCGATCACTGGCAACTGCGCGTACATCAACAATCGTTAAAACACCACTCAACACCGGCTTGCTTGGGCTGGGGTTGCCTGCAACTGCGGATGTGTACAT
>JAYVAQ010000695.1:0-2062 GCA_043750875.1 Rhodanobacteraceae bacterium | reverse complement strand
TTCGTTTACTTATACTGCCGCAAATGGCAACAACGTCAACCCGTTATTGAACGCAACGCTTGCTGACAATGATTTCGTTGCTAGCACCGGCAGCGTTAGTTTTCCGTCGGACAGCTCAGCAGCTTTAACGGTAAATGTGCCAATTGTTGGCGATGTCGATGTTGAATCAAATCAAGGTTTGCTGCTGAATTTATCGAATTTGGTGTTGCCGGGAAGCATTTCACCCGCGAGCGTGACATTTGCTGCCAGCGGTGCAGGAACGATCAATAATGATGACGGCACCGTGCTCAGTATCGCCAACGCTGCGATCACCGAAGGTAATGCGGGCAGCAGCAATATGGTGTTTGCCGTCAGCTTATCGGCGAGCAATAAAGACCCGGTGACCGTGCAATACACCAGCGCTGATGGCACGGCGGCTGCCGGTTCGGATTACAGCGTCACAAATGGAACGCTCACTTTTCCAGCCTTTAGTGTCAGTCAAACCATTACTGTGCCAGTAGCAGGCGACAATATTGTCGAAGCAAACGAGACCTTTACGATTACTTTAAGTGCGCCGAACGGCGCCACATTGGGTGCTTCTGTTGCCACTGGCACGATCAATAACGACGACAGTGCTACGTTATCGCTCAATAGTGTCAATCAAGCTGAAGGCAATGCCGGTAATTCGCCAATGACTTTCACTGCGACGTTATCCAACCCAGTTCAAGGTAGTGTGGGTGCCACGCTTAATACTGCAGATGGCAATAGCGCGACAACGCTGCAAAACGCTACCGTAGCCGACAACGATTATGTTGCTATTACCAACAGCGTGTTCACATTAGCTAGCGGTGTCACACAACCGGTGCTGGTGCAAATTGCGGGTGACACCGATGTTGAGCCGAATCAAGCTTTTCGCCTGATTTTGTCCAGCTTGACGGCGCCTGCCGGCATTCCTGCAGGCGCGATCACGTTAGGCACAGCAACCGGAATTGGCACGATCAACAATGATGATTCGACATCGTTGAGTATTGCACCAGCCACATTGATTGAAGGCAATACCGGCACCAGCATTATGAATTTGACGGTAAGTTTGCTGGCACCCAATAAGGATCCAGTGACGGTGAACTTTGCAACCAGCGACGGCACGGCAACGGCAGGTGTGGACTACGTAGCGCGTACCGGCACAGTCACTTTTCCGAGTAATGTGCAAAGTCAACAAATCGCAATCACGGTCAATGGCGATGTGCTTTTCGAGAACAATGAAACCTTCACTGTGACATTAAGCGCACCAAGCGGTGCCACGATTGGTACGGCGAGTGCTGTCGGTACAATAACTGACGACGAAGTGTTGGGCCTCAGCATTGCGGATGCCATCATTGCCGAGGGCGTAAGTGGTTCGACAGTTTTTATGAATTTTACCGTCGTCTTGGCGGGTGCATCTAGTTTGCCGGTCACGGTCAACTATGCCAGCAGCAATGGCACCGCAGGTGCGCCAAACGATTACACAGCCGTTAGCGGAACGCTGACATTTGCACCAGGTGAAAGTAGCAAGATGATTGCGGTACCTGTCTTTGGCGATAGCATTGTCGAAAATAGTGAATCGTTTGCCCTAACACTGAGCAATCCGAACCCTGCGCCACCGCGCTTACTTTTGACACGCGCAGTTGCCACCGGAACGATTGGCAATGATGATGCGTTTATCCAAGTGCCCGTCTTAGATTGGCGCGGATTGATCCTGATGATGTTTGGGATGGGATTGGTGGGAGTTTTGGTGGCGCGTCGATCGCATTCTTAATTTAATCCTGGAGATTCAAAATTATTGTGATGGTTTTAGATCTCCAGAAGAAAATTTAGAACTTATCAGTTTGCTAACAGTTTGAAATTTAGCGCAAGCCAGAGTAGGCTCTGTGTTCGTATATCGCGATTAATAATTTATAAACCCTAACGGAGAAAATATTTATGGTTATGCTTTCAAAAGCGCGCTTGCTGATTGCGGGCTTAGCTCTTGCCTGCGTTGGGACAGCGCAAGCTTTACCGACAATTTTTGCTTATAACGCCGCGAATAATCACATCATTAGTTTTG
>JAYVAQ010000694.1:0-2143 GCA_043750875.1 Rhodanobacteraceae bacterium | reverse complement strand
ATACCAGCCACCGGTCGGGTGCGCCTGCACCGGTTGACCTTCCAAAAAGCGCCGCAAATCTGCGGCTAAATCACCGGCCGATGCATAACGTTCGTTCGGTTCAGCGGCCAAGGCTTGACGCAAAATATTATCGATATCGCCGCGCAAAAAGCGCTTGAGTTCGGGCGCGCTAATCGGCGCTGGCCCTAGCTCGAGCGTTGTAGGTATCGTTACTAGATCCGACGCGCGAACTGGCCCGCCAAGCTCGGTGCCACCGCGTGTAGGGCGTACCCCGATTAGAAGCTCATGCAACACCACGCCTAAGCCAAATACATCGGTGGCGGTGGTGATCGCGCGGCCATCAAACTGCTCAGGCGCGGCGTATTCGGGTGTTAGCGGCGCAAAAGTTGCCATTTGCTGGTCAATTTGCTCATCTAATAATTTCGCGACGCCGAAATCCAGCAATTTCACTACGCCCGTTTGATTCACTAAAATATTGGCGGGCTTGATATCCCGGTGCACAATTAGCGCCCGATGCGCGGCATTCACGCCATCGCACACTTGTGCAAACAGCTGTAAACGCGCGCGCAGACTTAAATTGTGTTGCCGGGCGTATTGAATTAAGTCAACGCCGCGCACCAATTCCATCACCAGATACGGCACGCCTGCGGTAGTAACGCCGCCGTCCAATAGCCGCGCAATGTTGGGGTGCTCTAGGCTTGCTAAGGCTTGGCGTTCGCGCTGAAACAAACGCAGCTCTAAATCGCTGTGCAAACTGCGGCGCAATAGTTTTACCGCGACCTGTTGGCTGAAATCAGCGTCTACGCGCTCCGCTGCAAATACTTGCGCCATACCGCCTTGGCCCAAAAGGCTGAGCAGGCGATAGCCGTCAATATGCGTATTAATTAACGGTGCTGGCTGGGCTGCGTGCGGCTGCGCCAAACCATGCAATTGTTCGACAAAAGGCCGGTCAAGTACGCTGACGCTATCGCCTTCGGCGGCCAGCAATAACAATAAGCGGGCGCTAACTTGCGGCGCTAACGATTGCGCCGCCAGCCATGTGGCACGTGCTTCGACGGGCAGCTGTAGGGCGGCATCAAACAGTTCGCGGACGGTTTTAGGTGGCATCAGTGGCGGTCACTAGGTGAATTAGCTCGAACCACGACGTATACGTTGCATCAGCGGTTTTCACGACACGCCGTCGTAATCGTCTGCCAGCGCCGATTGCAAAAAAGCGCGCGCATAGCGCCAATCCCGGTCTATCGTGCGTGTAGTCAATCCCATGTGTTCAGCAATTTCCACCAGGGTCAAACCTGCGAAAAAATGCAGCTCCACTACTTTTGCCGCGCGCGCATCGTCCACTTCGAGCAACTTGAGCGCGGCATCCAGACCCAAGGCTTGCGCAGGCGAAAGCGCCTCGGGATTGGCTGCGCTGGCGAGTAAAACGGCGATATCGTTGACTCGTGCCCGCTCAGCGATGCGCGAACGCGCGTGATCGACCATGATGCTGCGCAACGCCTGCGCGGCATATCCAAAAAACTGCGCTTTGTTGGCAAATTCAACGCTTGTGGATTTGCGTAGCCGCAAATACAGCTCGTGCACCAATAGCGTGGTGTTGAGCGTGTCACTTTTGCTGCGGTTGCGCACTTGGTGCGCGGCGCTGCGCAACTGCTCGTAGACCGTTGAAAAAAGTGCGTCTAGAGGGCTGTTTGGTGTACGCATCCGGGCACTTATATCGGTAATTTCCGCGCACGCTAACATTCGTTAGCTGTATTAGATAGGCCGGTTAGAT
Organism: Rhodanobacteraceae bacterium; assembly: GCA_043750875.1. Taxonomy (GTDB): domain Bacteria; phylum Pseudomonadota; class Gammaproteobacteria; order Xanthomonadales; family SZUA-5; genus JANNYA01. Next base: position 372 of record JAYVAQ010000694.1, on the reverse strand, counting down.
AGGCCGGTTTGGGAACCAGAAAAGCGCGCTATTTTTTGCTGCGCTCCATTGGCAGTAGTGATTCACATGCGGCATCAAAACTGCGCATAGTTTCGTCTTCACTACCCGGTGATTTTTTACCCGCCAATTTTTCGCTTTCGCGACATGACTCTGAACGCCACAAATCTTCGAGACGATGCACTTTTCGATAACCTAGTTGTTCGATGGCCGGGTAGCCAAGTGTGGTCAAGGCGATCATGCGGGTCGGCATAAAATTATTTGCGCAGTAAACCACGATGCGGGAACCGCGATTGGGTACGATTTTTTGTAGATTTTCTGTCGTTAAAGATTCAATGGGAACGTTGATAGCTCCGCGAATATGTGCGGCGTCAT
>JAYVAQ010000693.1:0-5601 GCA_043750875.1 Rhodanobacteraceae bacterium | reverse complement strand
GTGCTGCCAGATTGAAATGGTGGCAAGGGGCCGTTTAGGCAGATGCTGGGGCCGGGTGGCGTTACTTGGGCTTGCGCGAAAGCAGGCAATAAAAACAACGCGGACACAAACAAATGACAAAGCTGACGGCTGGCCCGCTTAGCTAAGCTAAGCGGTGCGCGATGGGTAAAAGACATGAAATCCCTAGGAAGTTAAAGTTTTGACTACTCGTCGTGCTAAACGCCATCCGTCACAGTTTCGTGTCAATAATTTATTGAATTGGCCGGTTTTTTTTATCTTGAGTTTAGCTTGCCGGGCGGCAATGGTTGAAAATAAATTTGGATTACTCATCAGCACTGAGCAAGCAAGCGTCACAAAGTAATTCGGCGATTAACCATAATTTCTAGGATAATGCTTAGATTCTGAGGGTGCTAAACAATGATTGACCAAACGGCGGAAACCCAAACTGACAGCAGCAATGCCCCCGCCGTACCTGGTGAATTACCGCAGCAAATAGGCCCGTACCGCATTATTGAAATGCTCGGCAAGGGCGGCATGGGCATGGTTTTGCTGGGCGAATCGGAGCTGCCTAAGCGCAAGGTAGCGATAAAACTGATGCTGGCACCACAGTATGACGCCGAGGCCTTGAGCCGGTTTCGCCAAGAAATGGAGGTCTTGGCACGCCTAGAACACCCCGGCATTGGGCGCTTGTATGAAGTTGGCACGATAACGCTTGCAGGAACTGAACAACCTTGGTATGCGATGGAATACGTGCCAGGCTTACCGCTGGACGAATACGTCAAGCGCCACAAACTCGACGTCAAAGCCATTTTTCAATTGGTTGCCAAGATTGCGCACGCGCTGCAATTTGCGCATCAAAAAGGCGTGATTCACCGCGACATTAAGCCCGCAAATATCATCGTTGACGCGCAGATACAGCCCAAAATCCTGGACTTTGGCATCGCACGCTTGAACGAGCCGGACGCGTCGGGTGTGCGCACGCGCTTTGGCCAGATCATTGGCACGCTGGCTTATATGAGCCCAGAACAGCTCAGCAGCAGCGCCAACGCCGATGTGCGTTCCGACGTGTACGCACTGGGTGTGGTGCTTTACGAGCTATTGACAGGCGAGCTACCGGTAAAAATCAGTACAACCAGCCTTTTGGACGCAATCAAGGAGCTGGCGGAAGGTAAACGCGTTAGCTTAAGTGCGTTGCGGCCAAATTTGCGCGGCGAAGTTGAGCTGATCGTAGAAACCGCGTCAAATCGTGAATTGAGTCGGCGCTACGATTCTGCTGCAAGTTTTGCGGGTGACTTAGAAAGCTATCTGAGCAATCGCCCGCTGCAGGCGCGGCGGCCAAGTTTTGGCTATGTTTTTGGCAAATTTGTTAGGCGCAATCCGACTTTGGTTGCTGCGATAGCTTTGGCTTTGCTGGCATTAATTGCCGCCACCGTTTGGTCCTTGATTGCGGCCGAGCGTGCAAGAGTCGCTCAACAGCAGGCGCAACTCGCGAAAGTGCAAGCAGAAGCGCGCGCAGCCGAAGCGGACGCGGTGGTGGGATTCTTGAGCGATGCGCTTGCAGGGGCTGCACCCGAAAGTACGATGGGGCGGGAGGTGAAATTGGTCGATGTACTCAATGATGCGTCCAAACAAACTTTACCCGCAGCGCAAGCCAATGTAGAGGTGAAAATCCGGCAAACCCTGCTAGAAACATACGTTGCACTTGGACTATTTACCGAAGCAGAAGCCGAACTAGACCGCATGACCGCCTTATGTAGCAGTCTTGAAGCGCATGCGAGTTGTAGACTCATGCCTATGCAACGGGCCCGAGTACTGGGTATGTCTGGCCGTCATGAAATGGCGTTGCCATTTGCAAAGCAGGGCTTGGATGTGGTGCGCACGGAATTTGGTGCCAATAGCGATGAAGCGATCGACACTCAGCTCAATTACGCGGAAATATTAAACAACCTTGGCGACAGCAAGGCCAGTCTCAAGGAATTTCAAGACGCCTTACAACTCAGCGAAACACGCACCAACTTGCCGCCCAAGTTGGATTTAAAAATGCGGACATTACTCTCCGACGCGTTTGCAGAACAAGGGGATTTAACCAGCGCCGAGGCGGTACTCAAGGTCGCGCTTACCCGCTCTGAAGCAACACTAGGCAGCGACTACCCAACGGTTTTATTGGCCCGCAACTCCATGATTTCATTTATGGTTGATCGCCGCGAAAACGTTCAGGCAATCAAAGAATACACAGCGCTGTTGGAGGCTGCGACACGGGTCTTTGGCCCAGAACATCGAACCACCATGACAATCCTTGGCAATTTAGCCGCGAGCCAATTCCAGAATGGGGATTTAGACGTCGCGGAAGCGAATTTCAACCATCGTGCCGAAGTATTTTCACGCAAGTTTGCGGGTGATTGGAAAAGCATTCTCAATAATGCGATCTCCCGCGCTGCCGTCCAACGTAATCGCAAAAGACTTGCACAGGGCTTGGCCGACATTGACAAGGCAATTTTAGTCGCGGCGCAGCACGACACATTACCTGCAGAACTGGCCAATGCCTACAGTTGGCGCGGCTTTTTCCTTTGGCAGCTTGGTCGGCTAGACGAAGCACAGGCGCAGATGGAATCCTTGGTCACGCGCTTCGAACGCGCCTATGGCGAAGACGACGTCCAGCTTGCGCGCTATCGGCTGCGTTTAGGGCAGGTATTAATAGACCAGCAACAAATCGCTAAAGGCAAGGCTTTGGTGACCCTAGTCTTGCCCAAACTCATTGAAAGCTACGGCCCAGATCACCCAGCCGTAGTTGAAGCAAACGCAGCGCTAAATAAATAGCGTCGTCAAAAACTAACGCAACCCAGTCTCAGCGCGCGCAATCACCACGCGCTGGATTTCGCTGGTGCCTTCATAGATTTCGGTGATTTTTGCGTCGCGGAAATAGCGCTCAACCGGCATTTCTTTGCTGTAGCCCATGCCGCCGTGAATCTGCAGCGCTGCATGCGTGATAAACATCGCAGCTTCTGACGCGCTCAACTTGGCAATCGCGGCTTCTTTGCCAAACTTCTCGATACCACTTTGCTTCATCCATGCTGCGCGCAACGTTAGTAATTGCGCCGCATCTAATTTGCACTTCATGTCGGCGATTTTGGCCTGAATCATCTGAAAACTACCGATCGCTTGGCCGAACGACTTACGATCTTTGCAGTAGGCAACCGCTGCTTCGTAAGCCGCGCGCGCGATGCCTATCGCTTGGCTGGCAATGCCAATTCGCCCGGCATCCAACACACTCATCGCAATCTTGAAGCCCTCGCCTTCTTTGCCGAGCAAGGTATCGGGGCCAGCGACGTAGTCATTAAACTCCACCACGCAGGTCGCAGATGCGCGAATCCCCAATTTCGGTTCATGCTTACCGCGACTAAATCCTGCATGGCGGGTGTCAATTAAGAACGCACTAATGCCTTTTGCACCCTTTTCTGGGTCCGTAACGACAAAGGCAACCAAACGCTCCGCCACGGGGCCCGAGGTAATCCAACTCTTACTGCCGTTAATTTTATAGCTGCCGTCGCTTTGTTTTACTGCGCGCACACGCATTGCCGACGCGTCCGAGCCGGACTGCGGTTCGGTCAAAGCGTAGGCGCCAATTTCCTGTCCGGACGCAATCGGCACCACCCAATCTTGCTTTTGCTGTTCCGTGCCATATTTCAAAATCCCGTTGCAATACAAAGAGTTATTTACGCTGATAATGGTGCCGTGGCTGGCGTCGGCAGCGCTAATCTCAATCATCGCCAACACATAGCTAATCGTATCCAAGCCAGCACCGCCATATTGATGCGGCACTTCAATACCCATCAAACCCAGCGCACCCGCGCGACGGATGGTGGTCAACGGAAATTCACCAGACTCATCGTGCGCAGCCGCGATTGGCGCGATTTCTTCCTTGGCGAACTTAGCCGCCACGTCTTGAATCATCAGTTGGTCATCAGTAAAGCGAAAGTCCATGGCGAAAAATCCTTTGGTTGTGGAATTTGGGAAATATAAAATCAGTGCCGTGAAGGTATCGCGCCTGAGCCAAGGCTGCAAACGAGTTCGGTGCAATCCAGTCCCGATCTGTAGTTCTAGGCCGAAATTCACCCCGGCGCATTTTTGGGAAACGCCAGTTAATCCTGATGCTTTCGCCACATAGCCCAAAACGCCTCGCTTAAATTGTGGGCGAATCGTGGGGCATCCATCAACGCACTGCTAGCAAGGCGTGCCCGTAAACCCGCACGCAACTTCGCCAATGCATCTAAATCGCCCGCTTTTTGTTGCGCCAGCTCAATGTAGTGTTCCGGCGAATCTGCAATCCAATCCGGCAAACCTGCCGCGCTTAACAAACTCGCGCCTTGTCGCGCAATCATTGCTCGGCCCAATAGCGTTACCGTTGGCACACCCATCCATAGTGCTTCGCAGGTCGTCGTGCCCCCTGGAAATGGAAAACTATCGAGTAAAATATCGAGGTAAGCGTGTTGCTCCAAATAGCGGCCGCGGTTTTCCTGAGCACAAAGCTCGACGCGCGAGACATCAATGCCCTGCGCTTGCAAGCGTCGCATGAAGGTTTCGCGCCCAATCACGGTCGCCAATTCACCATTTTGGACGCGCAATCGCGCCTTGGCACAGCGCCGCAAAATCTCCGCCCACGCGTGCAACACCGCATCGTTGATTTTCCTCATCGTTTGGAAGCTACCAAAAGTGACGTAGTGGTTATCTAATGCGGGAAGTGGCGCCACTTCAAGGGCGGAGTTCGGGGCGCTGAAACAAAGACGTGTTTCTGGCAGGTACCAAATGGACTCAGTAAAAAACGCTTGCTCACTCTCCGGAACGCAGGTTCTATCCGCGATCAAGTAGTCTATTTCCTTAAGCCCGGTGCTGGCAAAGTAGCCTAACCAACTCACTTGGACCGGCGCTGGACGCCAAGCAAAAACACGCAATGCGTTGCGCGCAGTGTGTCCAGCCAGGTCAATCAAGACATGTACACCGTCGGCATGAATTGCGTGCGCAATCGCTTCGGCGCTTAGTCCGGCGACGACTCGCCAATTCTGTACATAAGTACGCAACTTAGCCGTCATCACGTCATCGGCAGCGTTCGTCGAATAGACGAACCATTCGACGCGCGTACGCGGAGAATGCTCTAACACCGTTGCCAAAAAATACCCGACGGGGTGTTCAACTAGATCTCCGGAAACCAAGCCAACGCGCAGTACGCTTGGCGAAAGTGATGCTGTCCACTGCTTGAATGGCGTGGCTTGTGCGCGCGCTTGCTTGCCGTATTCCTGGCATTCCTCAAACAACGACTGCGCTGACCAACTGGTCAAATAGTTTGCACAAAACAGTAAATTTTCACGTGTTTCCAGATCCTGTGGCCTTAGTCGAACGGCTATTTTGAATGCGGCCATGGCTTCGTCCAACCGCCCGTTTCGTAAATGCACTAAACCCAAATCACGATGGGCTTCGACATAGTTCGGCGCAACCTGAATCATTTCCTGGATCAAATCTAAAAGCTGCACTTCATCGCGACGCGTAAAGAACAGCGCTCCCAATTTTTGGTAAGCCGCGATGTTGTCAGGATGCAGCCGCAATGCT
>JAYVAQ010000692.1:0-2647 GCA_043750875.1 Rhodanobacteraceae bacterium | reverse complement strand
GTTCCACAGGCAAACGGCCTCATCAACCCGGTCAGCAAACACCTCTAAAGAGTTTCGCAGGCTGCGCGGAAATCGGCGTTGTAAATCTAGCTCAGAAACATTGTGACCGCCGTGAGACACGCGTTCGGCAACGCGCATGCGTGAGGTCGCCACATCAGGCAAAGCCAAATAGATCAATTCGACGCGCCAACCTAAGGCATGCAGACGGTCAATTAGCTTTAAATACGAACGCCCAGAAAGTGTAGTCTCAAAAGCAAAATCATTCCTGGCGGTGATTGAATGCTCTATTTCTTTCAAAAACAGTCGACTGGCATGAGCCAGCTCTAGTTCTGGAGCAAGCGGAGACAGCCCTGCCGCAATCAAATCGGCGTTTATAAAGCGCTTGCAGCGTCCAAGAGTTTTCAAAAAGCGCAATGCAAACGTCGTCTTACCCGCACCGTTAGGCCCAGCAATAATCCAACAGGTCGGTTTTACTGCGCAGTCAATTTTCGCATCCACCAGTATTTCCCACAGAATTTCGCTGACAAGCCTAAAACAAAAAACCCCGCTCACGCAGGGTTTTTTTTGCACTAGAACAAGTGCTTACAGCGCCTGCCTGCAATCACGCAGCAAAAGCCACGCCTTTTGCGAGTGTGCAAAGACTTCGTGCGAAGCCCTCAACCAAGCAAAAATCGAAGATTTTTGTTTGATTAATAATCGCCCATGCCACCCATGCCACCACCATGACCATGGTGATCGCCGCCGCCCTTCTCTTCTTTCTTCGGTGCTTCGGCGACCATGCATTCGGTGGTGATCATCAGGCCAGCGATCGATGCTGCGTTTTGCAACGCGGTGCGGGTGACCTTGGTTGGATCCAAGATGCCCATCGCGACCATATCGCCGTATTCGCCGGTGGCGGCGTTGTAACCGAAGTTACCGGAGCCGTCTTTGATCTTGTTCAACACAACTGATGCATCGTCGCCGGAGTTATTGACGATCTCACGCAGCGGCGCTTCCATGGCGCGGCGCGCCATCTCAATACCGTGCTGCTGATCTTCGTTCGCACCTTTGATCTTGTTCACCGCTGCAATCGCGCGCACTAACGCTACGCCGCCGCCAGGAACAACGCCTTCTTCAACGGCTGCGCGGGTTGCGTGCAGGGCGTCTTCAACGCGGGCTTTCTTTTCTTTCATCTCGATTTCAGTCGATGCGCCGACTTTGATCACTGCCACGCCGCCGGCCAATTTGGCAACGCGTTCTTGCAGCTTTTCTTTGTCGTAGTCGCTGCTGGTGGTTTCGATTTGCGACTTGATCTGATCAATACGGGCCTTGATCGTTTCATTTTTGCCCGCACCATCAATAATCGTGGTGTTTTCTTTTTCCACGACGATTTTCTTCGCGGTGCCCAAATCTTTCAGCGTGGCTTTTTCAAGCGACAGGCCGACTTCTTCGGAAATCACTTGGCCGCCGGTCAAAATGGCCATGTCTTCCAGCATCGCTTTACGGCGATCACCAAAACCAGGGGCCTTCACGGCGCAGACTTTAACAATGCCACGAATGGTGTTAACCACCAAGGTTGCCAGCGCTTCGCCTTCAACTTCTTCAGCGACGATCAACAAAGGCTTACCGGCTTTCGCAACGGCTTCCAACAGTGGCAACATTTCGCGCACGTTGCTGATTTTCTTGTCGTACAAAAGCACGAATGGGGTTTCCAGTTCGGCTTTCATGGTTTGCTGGTTGTTGACGAAATACGGGCTCAAATAACCACGGTCAAACTGCATGCCTTCAACGGTGTCGAGCTCGTTCTTTAAGCCCGAACCTTCTTCAACAGTGATCACACCTTCTTTACCGACTTTCTTCATTGCATCCGCAATGATTTCGCCGACTTCAACGTCGCCATTGGCGGAAATCGTGCCAACTTGGGCAATTGCTTTGTCGTCTTTGCAAGGCTTGGAGCTATCACGCAAATCAGCAACGGCTGCTTCAACAGCTTTGTCGATACCGCGCTTGAGATCCATCGGATTCATGCCAGCTGCAACAGCCTTCATGCCTTCGCGGATCATCGCTTGTGCGATCACGGTGGCGGTGGTGGTGCCGTCGCCAGCGACGTCGGAGGTCTTGGAAGCAACTTCCTTGACCATCTGTGCGCCCATGTTTTCAAACTTGTCGGCTAATTCAATTTCTTTCGCAACCGATACACCATCTTTGGTGATCGTCGGCGCGCCGAAGCTCTTTTCGAGCACGACGTTACGGCCCTTCGGGCCCAAGGTTACTTTGACTGCATTCGCGAGCACATTCACGCCGCGTAACATGCGCGCACGAGCGTCTTCACCAAAACGGACTTCTTTAGCTGCCATGATCAATATTCCTTAAATGTTTTGTTTCTAAATTTGTTTAAAAAAGTTTTTTCGAAGCCTTAATTGACCAAGTGATTTTGTTCAGAGCAAGGCGCAAGCGGTGTCAAGTAGGAATTGGCTGTAGCCAATGACGACCGAAGGCACTAGCGCAGCAACGCCGCTCTGGACGAAATCACGCCGTGTCAAGACTCGATAATGGCAATAAGATCTTCTTCGCGCATTACCAGTAGCTCTTCGCCATCAACCTTAACTTCGGTGCCGGAGTACTTGCCAAACATAACCTTGTCGCCAGCCTTAACAGCCAAAGCGCG
>JAYVAQ010000691.1:0-6684 GCA_043750875.1 Rhodanobacteraceae bacterium | reverse complement strand
GACGGCATTGCGGTCGGTAACTTAGATGTGCAGGAACCGACCTTTTTCGCCGCCTGGAACAACACCGACTATTACTTCAGCGAACTCAGCAATAATTGGCTGCCGCAAAACCCGATGAGTTTCCCCTCACGCGGCGTTGATGGCGTGGCTATTTGTGCGGGCAGCCCAAGCCAGTTGGTGTATCGCTACATTCCAGAAAATGGCCCGGGCCTACCGTTTTTTGTCGGCGCGCTGACGCCGGGTGTGGTGCGGCTTGCGTTTGTGTTTGGCAAACGCAGTGTGCTATCCACGCGCTATCCGTTTAGGATAACGCCCCTGATGTTGCCGCCGCCCAGTGCAGCCGTGCGCACCGCAATAGCGCCGGGACAAGAACGGCAGGCTAGCCGGGAAATTTTCAGCGGAAGTGAACCGCTGCCAGCGCCTAGCGTTTGCCAGTTTGTTGCCCCAATTGCGGGTTCGAGCTTTTGGTGTTTCGATGCGGTCCAAAAACGCCGGGGCCAGAACTTTGGTGATGCAGCGCAGCCGATCTATTACACGTCAGGTGCGCATGGTGCAAACGGGCCAGACGTCGATGCGCCAGCCAATCCACACACGCCGTTTCCAGGTTTGCGCGTGCGCGATGGCGGAGTCAATCGCTTCAATGACGATGTGACGTTGTTGGCCTGCCCGAATACGGCGTTGTTAAGCCCGACGGAGCTGCGTGCGATTGAGTTGCGCGAAGAGGCTTGGACTTTGGGTGTGGATTTGGATGCGGCGGTGAAGTGAGTCTGGCGCAACGTGTTCTGTCTCAGTAAAACATTCCATCTTAATCAGTTATTTTGCTACCGGCGCTAAAGTTAGAACATGCTTGCCTGCCCCAGGCAATAGCGGAGTCGGTTCGCCATTAACCCAGGCGCTATGCCCAGCACCATAAAATGGGCTGAGCGGATGTCCGCTTTGGCCACCGGGCATTTGGAATATGCCTTTTTCTTCATGGCCGGGGCTAACACTTAAGCGCTGGCTTGCGCCGAATGCCGGCCCCTGTGCACGCACGATATGCCCGGTATCGCCGGGTAATTCGTCGCTTGGCATATCTAAAAACCAACCCAAGCTAGGGATTGCTTTTGACAGCGGGTGTTGGATTTTCGCGGTGTTTTGTTGGCCCCAGGGGTGTTCCTCAAGTGCATCCTGCGCTATGTCCGAATCGGCAAGCGTGACCTGTGCAAATGGTGCAAGCGCCGCTTGCTCAGGTTTAAGCTTTCCTAGCATTTTCGCTAATGCGCGGTCTAAACAGGCTAGTTCAAATTGCGCATAGTTTGCATACGGTTTTGGCAATAGATGCGGCGCTTGCGCGCGCAAAATGGGCGTAACTATAACTTCAGCATGGCTGGGAAAGTTGAGTGTAAACAGCGGGCTAGTGGTGCGCATTGGCGCACCGAAGGCATTTATATATTCCGCCAAAATTTCCGCGCGGAAATTGCGCACAATGCGATAGCTGATTGATTCCATTGACGCCCGTCGGTTCCAGTTGCCTAAAACCGTGGCCACCCCGGCGTAGCGTGGTTGTTCTTGGATGCGCGAATTGAGCAACTGCCACCAGGGTTCCAGCAGCGGCGCTTGATCGTCAAGCTGCATGGTCAGCATGTCGGTTTCGCGAAAATAGGTGTTGCGTGCGTTCAACAGATCGCGAATACGGCTGGCCCGTGCGCCCAGCGCATAGCCGCCATTGCCAACAAAGGCCGCCGCTGCCTTGTTCACCACGCGCGAATTCGCGGTGTACAAACGCATATCTGGCGGGTCCATCACCGTAGGTGCCTGCATATCCAGCGTCGCCATAAAACCTTGCCAAATATCGCCGCTTAGCCGAGTGCTCGGGATGGGTAAGTTTTTTTCACCGCTTGGGTTACTGGCAAATGCGCCTGTTTCATTGCCGGTTAGCCCCAACAACGGCGCACGCACCGGAATTTGCCCGCCAATGGTCCAGCCTATATGCCCCGCAAGGTCGGCGGCCACAATATTGTTGTGTGGAATGCCCGCATGGCGCGCGCGCTCAAGCAATTCTGCTGTGCTTTGACTGACTTCAAAATCAATCGCGTTGGCATCCACGCCACCGGGCCGATGCGCCACCCAGGCTAAGGCTAATTCATTGCCCGCGCTGTCTTTCGCTACGATCGGGCCGTAGCGTGTGTTTCGTACCTGTAAATGGTCGTCGCTAGCGCCTTTGACTAAAATAATCTCTTGCACGATTGTGATCGGCTGTATGCCGGTGCCATCGATATAAGACTCAGGTGTAGGCCCAGCTTGTAACCTGACGAAATCAAGCCAATCGCCATAGCTGTTGGTATTGCCCCAGGCAACTTTGCCATTGCTGCCCACCACCGTTCCCGGTGCGCCGGGCAGGCTGACGCCGGTTATTTTTAGCTCGCCATCCGCCGTCTTGTAATTCAATTGCTGGCGAAACCAGATGCTGGGTACGCCCAAGCCTAGGTGCATATCATTGGCGAGCATGGCGCTGCCAGTTTCGGTCAAACTGCCGGAAACCGCCCAATTGTTACTGCCACGCACTGCTTCCGAGCCACGACTAGCCACTGGTAAAAAAAGCGCATCGGCTAAGTTGCGGAAATCCAACTCACTTGCGTTGGGCATCGGTGGCTCGGGGAATTCAGACCCGTCATCCGCGCCGCGCATGAGTGGCGCATCCCACTGGCTGGAGCCGCGATTGAATAGATAGTTAAATGCCGCTGGCGTAAGCACGCGGCTGGCGGAGTCGGCGATCAATTCATTGCTGTTGCTGTCGTCCTGCAAATTAAAGGCCATCGCGGCATTGACCAAAAGGGTATCGATGGGTTGCCACAATTTTGGCGTGCTGCGCAGTAATGTATAGGACCATGGCTTGGCAGAAAGCGCCTGTAAACCCGCGTTGACGCCATCGCTATAGCGCTCAAGCAGCGCCCGTTGTTGGGCGGGTAGGGTCGGATAAAACTCGGTCATGCGCGCCCGCATGCGATGTACACGCCGTGCACGGTCACGCGGCAAGGCGGCAGCGCCGAACAACTCCGCAAGTTCTCCAGTCGCCGAGCGCCGGGTCAGATCCATTTCAAAAAAACGCTCTTGCGCATGCACAAATCCTTGCGCGAAATAAGCATCGGCGCGTGATTCAGCGGTGATAATCGCGGTGCCCAGGGCATCGCGTGTGATCGATGTTTTTGCCGCGACTTGTACTGCGCGTTGCCCGTCTAATTGCGGCAAGCTGCGGCTTAAAGTGAAATAACCACCCAGCATCACAGCGATTATCGATAGGCTGCCTAGCGCGAAAACGGTGCGCGCGATTCGTTTAAGTTTGCTTGTCACTTTGGCCGTTTTTGTATGCAAATAGGTAACGGGGAATTATGCCGTTTTATCGATCGAAGTTCGCAGCGCGGCACCGTCTCTAAAACTCCAATTCCAAAGCCGCACACAAATAATCAATCAACGGTGCACAGCTGGCAGAGCAGGTTGCGACTTGAGTAAGTAAGCCGCTATGACAGACTTGTGCGTCTGTTAATGGCCGTGCGGCGACGAAATCTTTGCGCTTGATATCGTTGATCAGCGGATGGTTGGCATCAAATCCACGCGGTGGGCGGACTAGCGTGTCACCACCCAAGCTAAAGTGGCTTTTAAATTGCGCGCCCTGAGTTGCTTCTACCCAGCTGCTGGGATTTTCCAGGATGAACTCGCGGATTTTGCGCTGCGTGGGCGGTTGGGGATGCCAGATTCCACCGCCGACAAAACTGTTCCCTGGAGCAATATGCAAATAAAAGCTCGGCGCTGGGGAAAGCTTGGCGCGCTCGTGAAAAAAGCGCGCACCTGCCCAGGGTTTGTAGGGGGATTTGTCATTGGAAAAGCGTGCATCACGATACAGCCGAAACAAACTGCCGCCAATGGGTTTGGGGTCGGCACGGAAGTGCGGGCTGATTTTTGCAAGCGCTGGCTGCATCGCTTCAATCAACGCCAAAAACGGGTCGCGTACTAGCGCTTCGTACTGCGCTTTGCGTGGGGTGAACCATTCGCGCGAATTGTTTTCTGACAAATCACTCAGAAATTGCAGCGATTCCGGGGTGAAGTGCGGGTTGCTCATAAGGTTCTAAGCCAAACTTACTCGCGCACGTTGCGCGGCGGAATAGCTATGCACCGCGTCAACCACAACTGCCGCGTGCTCCGGCAACATATCGGGGTTCATACCGTGGCCCAGATTGAAAATATGTCCAGGTGCGGTCGTTGCTTCTTCCAACAATAGCGCTATTTCCGCTCGAATTTGATCTGGCTGCGCGTACAGCACCGCTGGGTCTAGATTGCCCTGCAGCGCCACCCGTCCACCAGTCAGTTTGCGCGCATGGCTGATCGGCACCGTCCAGTCCAGGCCCAGCGCATCGCTACCAAGTAGGCTCAGGCTCTCTAAATGCATATTTGCGCCTTTGGCAAACACAATCAGCGGCAAGTGCGCGCTAGCCGAATCTGACTTGATCGCGAGCGTGATTTTGCGCAAATAGCGCTCACAAAATTCGTGATAGTGCGGCGCCGCTAACAAACCCGCCCAGCTGTCAAATAGCATGAGCACTTGTGCCCCAGCTTTGGCCTGCATGATCAAATACTCAATGACGGCATCGGCCAATTTATCCAGCAGCTGGTGCGCCGCTTTGGCTTCATCGAGCATAAAACGCTTGGCGCGATGGTAATTTGTGCTGCCGCCGCCCTCTAGCATGTAACAAAACAGCGTCCATGGTGCCCCGGAAAAGCCAATCAACGGCACTGATTCGTTAAGTTCCTTGCGAATCAAGGAAACCGCATCGCTGACATAGCTTAGCGATTCCACCACATTCGCGTTAGGAAGGGCGGTGACGTCGCTGGCCGATTCGATCCGGCGCGCGAAACGCGGGCCTTCACCATCAATAAAATGCAGGCCCAAGCCGAACGCATCGGGAATGGTCAGTATGTCGGAAAACAAAATCGCGGCATCCAGCGGGAAGCGCGCCAGCGGTTGCAGCGTCACCTCACAAGCAAATTCAGGATTTTTTGCCAGCGCTAAAAAACTGCCCGCGCGTTCGCGGGTAGCGCGATATTCTGGCAAATACCGGCCCGCTTGGCGCATTAGCCAGACTGGCACGCGGTCTACGGGCTGGCGCGCCAGGGCGCGCAAGAAACGGTCGTTTTTCATAGGTTTATAAAAGTTTTCTTATTTAAAATTTAACGTAGAAATATCGCGGGCAAAGGCACCGGGAATGCCGCTCGGAATGGCATCACGCGCTTGTGCCATGGAATTGAAACTACCGATCAGCAGCACCCAGCTGCCATTTGCTAACAGCCGACGCTGGGAATTGCGTGCGGCCGGGCCAATTTTAGCGAGCAAGGCATCGAAGCCACGGGGTGATTTGGCAACTGCGAGTTGTACCGAATAATTGCCGCTTACAGAGGCGGCATATGCCATTTCGGCTTGAGCATTTGAACTCGACGCTTCAGCATCCGCGACCGCGGGTGGCGCATTTGCCGGTGCGTCTTCGGCCGATTCAGCAGTGGCCGATTCAGCGGCTGGCTCAGCAGCGGCTGTCACGGGCGGTGAATCAATTTCAATATCGCCCTCACCAAAGCGCGCTGGGTCAATCAGCATCACTGGCGGTAGGCTGCGCGACTGGGGTTCGGGCAGGGGCGCAGCATCGGCTTCAGTTACATTTTTACCACAGTGCCAAGTGCCATTAGCTGCGGGCACGCACCGTTCAACCTCGGCGTAAGCAGTATTAAGCACACCAAGCAACAAGACGACGATAACGCCGAAATTGACCGCTTTAACCATACATGCGTAATCCGCCTTGGGCGCGCAGGTCTTCACCTTCGGCGAACATGATATTGAAGCCCTTTTTGAGCTGTTGATCGCGTGCACTGGTCAAGGCGGCTTGCGCCGCCGCCAAGTCGAGAAAAAGCTCGCGCTTGACTTGAATCTTGCCGCCTTGCTGGCCGGATTCTTTAATTAAGGTCCAGCCGCCCAGCAAATCTTGCTGCAGCACGAGCTGAAGATATTTAGGTGCCTCATTGGCAGCCGGTAGAGCTTGCATAAAAATTCGCATAGGGCATTAGTGTAGCGTGCGAAAGCAAAACCGCGCAGCTTCTGGCGTCGCTAATCTGCACTTTGCCGCCGCTGCACTGCATCAAGGTATATTCGCAATTCCACACATTCCCAACTCGAGATTGCTGCATGGCGAAGCTATTTTTAACCGGTGCGACGGGCTTTTTGGGCGGCCATGTCTTGGCGCAGGCGCTAGCTCAAGGGCACGAAGTCAGTGTTTTAGTGCGTGACTCGGCCAAACTTGGCAAACTGCAGCCTGAACTGGCGAAACATCCGAACTTAAACATGCATTTGGGTGATGTGCTGGATGCCGATTCACTGCAGAGCGCGCTAAGCAAGCCGGTGGATGCCTTATTCCACGTGGCGGCCAGCACCAATATGTGGGCAAAAAACAATGCCGCGCAAACATTGGTCAATGTGCAAGGCATTAGCAATGTCCTGAACGCAGCGAAGGGCAAAATAGGGCGCTTTATTGACACCTCGACGGTCGCCGTTTTTGGCTTAACCGAGCAAACGATTGATGAGAACTCGGCGCATTTAGGGCTTAATAGCTGGATTAATTACGCGCACACCAAGGCGTTGGCGCAAGCGCGGGTGTTGGCAAGCGG
>JAYVAQ010000690.1:0-2360 GCA_043750875.1 Rhodanobacteraceae bacterium | reverse complement strand
GCGCATGTGCCGCATGGGGTTGCGAATATTATTTAGCGGGAAACTGTCTGGGTTAGGGACTTATTTTTGGTCGCATGAAAGGAGCTGACTTAATTTTGAATACGTATCGGCATCGGGTAATAGGCGCCAGAAAGTTGTGCCGCATCAAAGTGGTAGGTTTCATCACCATAACTGGGATGGCTTTTTAAGCCAGAGGGCGTAGTCGCCTGCACAAACAGCTCATAGTCGCCATTTGGATATGGCCGCGAATCAAATTGCATGCCATAGCGTCCCTGCGGCGCTGGCGCGTCTTGCGCAGTGGCCAACAGCAGAATCCGATCACCAGGCCCTGTGCCACTGCCGACACGCCGCAAAAACACCTCAATCTGCGCGACGCCAGCGGTGCCACCCGAGCTCCAAACTTCGGTGCTGCGCACTGGCACGTTCATCCATTGCGGCGCCCAATTGGCCCAGCTGGTATTGCCGACTTCAACGTTCAGCGGCACAACGCCGCTGACGGGAACGCGCACAATCGTTTGTGCACCCAGCGTTTGATCTTGGCCAATATCGGTTTCCGCAATGCGCCCAAAGCGGGCGGGCGGGCCGAGGCGGGGTAATTCGGCATGCAGTGGAAAGTGGTGAATAGCGCCCGGCGCGGTGTAGTTCGGCGCGCTGCCCGGCGAGTACAGCACTTCAACATGCACGTTCAAAATCCCGGCATTATCGGCAAAAAATTGAAAGGTGTTGTTGCCGACCAGCAACGGTGAGGTGCCGCTTTGGCTAAGCTCACCCAGTTTAATCCTAGCGGTATGGGGCACGCCCCACATCATCAGATTGCTATTGGTGGGCGCACTATTATTGCGCGGCAATTGCATCAGCACCTGTGCGCCGTTATTGACCTTGACAAAGTCACTAGGCAAAACATTTAAACCAGAATAATCGCCCTGCTGATAGCTGCAAACCAGCCAAACTTCGGCAGTGCCGGCAGTTATTGGGTGCAGATCATCTGGAATATTGATCGTGAAAGTGGGGAATTGGCTGTTGCCGCGCTGGGATTTTTGATAGTCGGTATTTTGAATACGCGTGACATAGTTTTGCACCACGCGCGCATCAACCACCGGCCCATCGAAGCCAAAATTATCCCAATGCACCAAATAGTAAGGGTTGGCATCTTTCAGGGTGTTATAGCCAAAGCCAACCCACAGTAATTCGTAGTCACCGGCGGCAAACGTATAGGGCGCATAGCTGGTATTAATCACGCTGCGGCCATCGATAAAAATTTTCACGCCATCAGTGCCTACACGCACATCAAAATTGCGCCTGACGTTGGAGACAACCTGGCGGCCAAGATCTTCCATATCGACGCTAGCCAATTGATGCGAAGCGCCCTTCATATCAATGAGGCTGACACTCAATGTTTGGAAGCCGGTGCGCAGGCGCAAAATACCGGCGGGTAAGCCAAGCGCGCCCTCCTCATCAAAAAAGCTGGCGTGCCCGGTAAGTTCTGTCGGTATCGGGTTTAGATCCAGATACCAAGTCGAGCGCGGGCTCAGCGGCGCATCCATATCAAACACAATGCGACGGCGCACGCCAGATTCGATGCGAACTTTTTTGCGAAACCGTTGCGCGGTTTGCGACTTGTCGCCAACATTGTCTAGCCGCGTGCCATTCAATGTATGCTGGCGTTGGTTTTGGTGATGGACAGGTCGGCACAGCTGCCACTGCTGCCGGAATCACGCTTAGTTGCGTTGATGGCGCGCTTAAGCCAACAGCATTGCGCGCGCGCACCGAACAGCGATAGCATCGCCCGCGCGCGATGTCGAGCTGGCGCCACGCGGTTCACCCATGCCGGTGCGTCCGGTCAAGCTGTGAGCCGATGGCTGCTCGACACCAACGTCATTTCAGAGCTGCGCCGCGCGCGTCCCAACGCACGCGTTCAGGCGTTCGTGGCAACACAGCCCTTGGAGTCGCTGTTTATCAGCACAGTGACCCTCGCGGAAATTCGCTTCGGGATTGAGCTACTTACTGACCCGGTAAAGCGGGCTGAACTCAACGAATGGTTGGCGCACAAAGTGCGTCCGCTGTTCGAGCACCGCACGCTGGAGATTACTGAAGAGGTAATGCTGAAATGGCGTCTGCTGGTCGAAGACGGGCGCAAAGCTGGGCACACCTTTTCCCAACCAGACCGCATCATCGCAGCGACTGCGCTGCAGCATGGGCTCACCCTGGTCACGCGCGATCTCAGCGACTACGCGCGTACGCACGTGCCACTGCTAAATCCTTGGCTGGCACCTGTGATCGCCCCGACTTGAGAGTAGCGTCAGTGCCAGCAACTGCCCGATGCCCGCATCCTTAGCGCCGTTGCAATTGCCTCAACCACA
>JAYVAQ010000689.1:0-3780 GCA_043750875.1 Rhodanobacteraceae bacterium | reverse complement strand
CCTTCATTTCATTCACCTAAGTAGTAATGTGCTTCGCTTTGCGTCGCTTTGCGCGCGGAAATGATGTGGATAACATCGCCTTCCCCGCGTTCACAATGGCATACTAAAAGTAGTCTTGCGTCTGAGCTCATGCCCAACAAAAGAAAGCGTTCCTCGTCGACCGAGTGTTCTTCATCAAAGAACTGCACCGCAAAATCGTCATAGAAGACAGTCTTTGCGACCTCGAAGCTGACCCTGTGCTTCTTGGCGTTTGATGCTGCTTTGGCAGGATCCCAATCAAATTTCATGCGTACATTGTATGGATGAATGTGGTGTAGTCAAGAACCAGGAATAGAACGTTTTAAGCAGCCTGTGAACTTTGGTTGTTAATTGTAAAACACGGCCAACCCCGAATCGCCCGCCGAACTCAGCTTGCTGCCGTAGACGCGTTTGCCAGGGTTTTTCAGGTAAACGTTGGCCGACGATGACGCCCTTGGGCATCATCGCCAGCACGCCAAACCTACTTCGCAGCAACCGCACCCAACTTAATGAATGCCGCATTCTTTTCGACGGTTTTCAGGCCAATGCCTTTGACTTCGGTTAACGCGTCGGCGGTTTTAAATGCGCCATGCGCGGTGCGGTAAGCGACGATTGCTTGGGCTTTGGCATCGCCAATACCATCGAGTGAATCGGCCAATTCGACCGCGCTTGCGGCGTTGACGTTGACTGGTTTGCCCGCGAAAGCGGCGGGGCTGAGCGAGAGGGCGGCGAAAGCGAGTGCGGCTAGGATGCGATTGAATGCATTCATGGGTTTTCCTTTGGTTTGAGTTTGGCTTGAGTTCTAGGTTTGGCTCGAGTTTCTCGAGCTGCCCGCGTTTTAGTGGGCGGGGTAGAGAAACTTTAAGCCGTCTTCGAACTTGGCGACTTCAGTGCAGTCGGAACGCGGGATCAGATTTGTCTGAGGCGGTGCGCCGTTGTTAGCGGTCTAATTCAGCTCGGCGCTTAATAAAAAGGCCCGGAATCCGGGCCTCATTTTTTCAACATATCGATGCAAACCTTACCAGCCCGGTGCACCTGGAGGCGGTGGTGGCGCTTGCATCTGACCAAACTTGGCTGCGTCAGGTTGGAATACATCTAGGTAGGCGCGATAGGCGGCTACCGCCACGACTGGGTAAACAAGGGTTGCGAAAAGAATCGGCCCAACGAAAGGAATAATCATAAATATTGCGCCACCAATGCCGACCGCAATGCCGCAAGCGATGAAGACCAGCATCGCGCCAATGTTTTTCATTGATGCCGCCAGCGATTCTTTCAACGCATCAACCGCCCCAATGTTGTCGAACATAATGCGCGAAACCGCAAAGAACATCATGGCAAACACTGCCAAACCCAATGGAATCGCAAGTAAAAACAACAGGCCCATACTGCCCATCAAACCTGCCATTGCCGCCGGTGTCATATTGCCACTGCCGCCGGCTGAGCCAATTGCCGCCAAAATCGCGCTGCCACCAAGTACAAAGGCCAAAATCAAAATGACGATGCCGAAAACGATTGGCAATACGCAAAGAATGATCAACGGGCCCGCACGCGTTTGCAGGCCGGAAAATAAATCGCCTACTTCTGGCATTTGCCCAGCATCCAACTTACGAGCGGCTTGCTGCACGCCTGCTTGCAGGGCTGGGTTGAGTAAGCTCGCGATGAAATTGACAATAGGAATGCCCCACGCCAAACCCATAACTAAAAATACTGCGGGTGCCTTAAACACCGTTTCAAAGCCACTTTTCCACCACTCAAAACCGCGACTTGCATCCACTGATCTCACTAGACGTTCTCCTTTTTTGGTCGATTAAATAACTTTTTGTTTATTGGTTTTGCCAAAGCAAAACAATTCGCCGCCCCTGAGATTACTCTGCAAACTACCTCAGTAGAAAGCTATTCCCCAAAATTTAGGCGTTTTTCATCTTGGCACTGCCTAGTCGGGGTGTTGCCTGGCTCGGGTTCACATTGTGGGTTCAGCAAATACTCGTTACGTTCGCAGGCTTCAAAAGCATTTCAAAGACTTTCACTATGCGCCTGAGCCAATTTCATCTTAATACCTATAAAGAAAGCCCAAGCGACGCTGAGGTGATGAGCCAAAAGCTGATGCTGCGAACGGGCATGATTCGCAAACTATCGGGCGGCATCTATACCTGGGCACCGTTAGGTTTGCGGGTATTGCGCAAAGTCGAGGGCATCGTGCGCGAGGAGATGGATCGTGCGGGCGCGCTGGAAATCCTTATGCCAGCGGTGGCGCCCAAAGAGCTTTGGGAAGAAACCGGGCGCTGGGATCAATTCGGTGCGCAGCTGTTAAAAATGACGGATCGCGCCGGACGCGAGTTTTGTTTTGGCCCCACGCACGAAGAAGTTGTGACGGATTTCGCCCGTAACGAGCTTAAAAGCTACAAACAGCTGCCGAAAAATTTCTATCAAATCCAAATGAAATTTCGCGATGAAATTCGGCCACGTTTTGGCGTGATGCGCGGGCGCGAATTTTTGATGAAGGATGCTTATTCCTTCCATTTGGATGAAGCAGGTTTGGTGCGCGAGTACCAAAATATGTTTGACACCTACAGCCGCATCTTCACGCGCCTAGGGCTGAAATTTCGTGCGGTGCAGGCCGATACCGGTGCAATCGGCGGCAGTGGCAGCCATGAATTTCACGTGATGGCAAGCTCAGGTGAGGACGCGCTTGCCTATTGCGAAAGCTCGGACTTCGCTGCCAATGTAGAAATGGCGGAAGCGATTTGTAACGACACGCGCGCCCCAGCGGCGCAAACGATGGAAAAAGTCAGCACACCTAAACAAACTACCTGTAGCGATGTAGCGGCGCTGTTGGGAATTGATGTCAAACGCACGGTAAAAGCGGTGGCGGTGATGCGCGCGGACAATAAATTCGCGTTGGTTTTGGTGCGCGGCGATCACAATGTCAATGACATTAAGTTGAGCAAGCTTGCCGGCATGGCGGATTTCCGCTTAGCGACGGAAGCGGAAATTCGCGAGCATATGGGTTGCGTACCCGGCTTTATCGGGCCTGTGAACAGCAAACTGCCAATCATGGTGATTAGTGACCGCGCAGTGGCTGCCATGAGCGATTTTGTCTGTGGTGCGAACGAAGCCAAGTTCCACTTGCAAGGTGTAAATTTTGGCCGTGACTTGCCAGAGCCAGATTTTATCGCCGACGTGCGCAATGTCGTTGAGGGCGATGTTTCGCCGGATGGCAAAGGCGTGTTGAGCATCGCGCGCGGCATTGAGGTAGGGCACGTGTTTCAGCTTGGGCAAAAATATGCGCAGGCGATGAACGCTACGGTGTTAGACGACCAGCAAAAAGCAGCTGTGATGTTTATGGGCTGCTACGGCATTGGCGTATCGCGCATTGTCGGCGCTGCAATTGAGCAAAACTTTGATGAGCGCGGCATGATTTGGCCGGCCGCCATTGCGCCGTTTTATATTTCGGTGTTGCCGATGAATGCGCACACGTCAGAAGCGGTGAAAGCGGCAGCGGAGGCGCTGTATCAAGAACTAAGCGCAGCTGGCTTTGATGTGCTATTGGATGATCGCAATGCGCGCGCCGGGGTGATGTTCGCGGACCAGGAATTGGTCGGCATTCCGCATCGCGTGGTCATCGGTGAAAAAGGTTTGGACGCTGGTACCGTTGAATACAAAGGCCGCCGCGATACCGAGTCGAAAAATATTCCCCGATCTGAGTTCGTCGCGTTTTTATTGGCATTGCGCGCGGCATGAGCGATGTGGCCGATGTTCAGC
>JAYVAQ010000688.1:0-3259 GCA_043750875.1 Rhodanobacteraceae bacterium | reverse complement strand
TTGCGGATCACGCGGGCGGCTTAGTCGAGTCAAATTTGATTTTGAATCTCAACGAACCGAATGTTTTGGGCGATGTCAGTTGGGTGCGTCCGGCGAAATACGTAGGTATTTGGTGGGGTTTGCATTTAGATCAGCAAAGTTGGGGCACCGGGCCTAAACACGGGGCCACCACAGAAAATACCAAGAAAATGATTGATTTCGCCGCCGCAAACGGCTTTCGTGGCGTGTTAGTTGAGGGGTGGAATGTCGGTTGGGATGGCGATTGGTTTGCCAATGGCTGGAACTTTAGTTTTACCCAAGCCACGCCAGATTTTGATTTTGCCGCGGTAACCAAGTACGCGACCTCAAAAAATGTGCACCTAGTCGGCCATCATGAAACCGCGTGCGCGGTGAGCCACTACGAACGCCAACTCACCGCCGCGTTTGATTTGTATAGCAAAAATGGCGTTGACCAAGTGAAAACCGGCTATGTCTGCGATGCCGGCCAAATCGAGCGCCAAGACGTCGCGAATGGCGCGGTACTGCGCGAATGGCACGATGGCCAGTGGATGAGTAACCACCACCTTAAAGTAGTGACGGAAGCCGCCAAGCAGCATATTTCCGTGATCGCGCATGAGCCCATTAAAGACACGGGTTTGCGCCGCACTTATCCAAACTGGCTGGCGCGTGAAGCCGCCCGCGGCATGGAATATAACGCCTGGGGCAATCCGCCGAATCCGCCCGAACACGAAGCCAATTTGGTATTTACCCGCATGCTGTCGGGCCCGATGGATTTCACGCCCGGCGTGCTGAGTTTGAAAGGCCGTGGCGGGCAGGCGTTTGAGAGCACGCTCGCTAAGCAATTGGCGAACTACGTTGTGCTCTACAGCCCTGTGCAAATGGCTGCAGACTTGCCCGAGCACTATCAGCAACATCTCGCGGCGTTCCAATTCATTAAAGACGTGCCTACCGATTGGGAGCAAACGCGGGTACTGAATGGTGAAATTGGCGATTACGTGACCATCGCTAGACAACAGCGTGGTGGCAACGATTGGTTTTTAGGCAGTGTGACCGACGAAAACGGCCGTGTATTAAACATTCCGCTAGATTTTTTGGATCCAAAAAAGCGCTACACCGCGCAGATTTATCGCGACGGCGCAGATGCGCATTTTCGTGATAACCCAAAAGACTTTGTGGTTGAGTCGCGTAGCGTCAATTCCAGCAATGTATTGACACTGCGTTTGGCGGCCGGTGGTGGCGCGGCCGTGCGGTTTTTGCCGCGATAAGTCTGGTCAACGTAGCAATTCGCTAATGGCGGATAAATTGCGAATCTGAAACGATTCACCTTCAAAGTGCGTATCGATCAATTCTTCGCATCCAGTGCGCGATGATAGCGAGCTAGCCATCGCCAAAGGATTCCCTTGAATACCGCCCCACCTATTTTGAGCGCTGAAAACCTCAGTAAAAGCGTCAGTTTCGCCGGTGCGCCATTAAACATCCTGCACGGCGTCAGTTTTGATGTGGCCGCTGGTGACAGTTTGGCGATTGTCGGTGCCTCGGGTTCGGGCAAAAGTACGTTGCTGGGGCTGCTTGCGGGCTTGGACACGCCAAGTTCCGGCACGGTCGTGCTGGCTGGGCAAACAATGAGTGGGCTCAATGAAGATGGCCGCGCGGCAGTGCGCGCTAGTCATGTGGGTTTTGTATTCCAGCAGTTCCAGCTGTTGCCGGCACTGAACGCGCTGGAGAACGTAATGCTGCCGTTGGAGTTGGCAGGCCGCCCAGATGCACGCGCCCGCGCTACTGCGATACTAGAACGCGTCGGTTTAGCAACGCGCACCACGCATTACCCACGCCAACTTTCCGGTGGTGAGCAACAGCGGGTGGCGCTGGCACGTGCGTTTGTCGGCGCGCCCAGCGTTTTGTTCGCCGACGAGCCCACTGGCAGTTTGGATAGCGAAACCGGTGCTCAGATTGTCGAATTAATGTTTGCCATGAATGCGGCAGCAAAAACCACGCTTATTTTGGTGACGCACGATGAATCGCTAGCGCGCCGCTGCGGTCGACAAATTCGCCTTAGCGGCGGCCGTTTACAGGATGCAGCGGTTTGAGCGCGCCCAACAACACGGCACCGGTTCGCGATACGAACTTTGTTGCCTTGAAAATGGGCGGGCGGCAGTTTTGGCGTGAACTGATCGCCGGGCGCATGCAGGTGCTCTTTGCGGCGGTGGTGTTGGCGGTGCTGGGCGTCAGTACCGTTTCGATGATTGCTGAGCGCGTGCGTGGCGCGCTGCTGCAGCAGGCCGGGCAATTGCTCGGGGGGGATTTGATCTTGCGCGCGGACCAAGTCATCACGCCGGAAATGCAGGCGGAATTTGCGAATTCTGGCACTACTGGCGGCGCGGTCGCAGTGGCACGCACTGCGGAATTTCCCTCCACGATACGAACTTTGGCAAGTGACGGTGCGATCAGTTTTAAGCTAGTCGAAGTAAAAGCGGCAAGCGCGAACTTTCCATTGCGTGGTGCCTATGTTTTGCGGGGCAGCGATGCCGCTGGCGGCGAGCGCGCGGTGGCACATGCGCCGGAATTGGGTGAGGTATGGATCGCCGAGCGTTTGCAGCGCGAACTGGACTTGAAAACTGGCGCAAGCTTAAATATTGGTGCGCAGGCATTCAAAGTTACCGGCGTGATTTTGCGCGAGCCGGACGTGGCTATGGATTATTCCGCGATTGCGCCACGCGTGCTGATTCGCATCGAGGATTTAGCCGCCACCAAACTGGAACAGCCAGGCGCACGCATTGGCTATCGCTTGATTGCGGCCGGAACAGCGGCACAAATGCAAGGCTTAAGCACGCGCATCAAACCGTTGTTGAGCCGCGGCCAACGCCTGGAAAGTGTGCGTGAAGCGCGGCCGGAACTGCGCCAGGGTTTGGATCGTGCCGAGCAGTTTTTGGGGCTATCACTACTGGCGGCGCTGACCTTGTCGGCAACCGCACTTGCACTAGCTGCGTGGCGCTTTTCCCAGCAGCAAATGGACACGTTTGCGGTGCTGCGTACCTTGGGCGCGAGCACCAAAACACTGCTGCTTATGGTGCTGACACAACTGGTGCTTTTGGCCGTTTTGGCGACCATCGCAGGCGTTTTTCTGGCTGAACTGACGCAGCGCGCGGTGGCGTACGGCTTGGCTGCTAGCTTTGCTGCCGTGTTGCCGGCCTCGGGCTACATGCCTTGGTTGCAAGGGTTTGCCGTAGCTTTGGTGATGTTGCTCGGCTTTGCCGCCCCC
>JAYVAQ010000687.1:0-5073 GCA_043750875.1 Rhodanobacteraceae bacterium | reverse complement strand
CGCGATGCTGATATCAAAGCCAGCCCAGCGCCAACGCTGCAGCTGCGACAACGCTTCATTGAGCACCCATTCGCCGACGGGTGCAATTAGGCCGGTTTGTTCCAGGATTGGAATAAAGCGATCCGGTAGCACATTGCCGAACTGCTTATTGTTCCAGCGCAAAAGCGCTTCAAAGCGTTTGATGCGTTTCGCTGTAAGGCAAAGAACTGGCTGAAAATGCAACGAGAATTCTTCGCGTTCCAGCGCCCGGCGCAGCGCGGTTTCCAAACCAATACGTTCGCGCGCGGCGGCTTCGTCGTTGCCACTGGATAGATGCACACTATCGCCACCCATGGCTTTGATAACCTGCATCGCGCCCACGGCTGCGCGCAGAAGTTGGTCGGCCTGCTCGCCGTGCAAAGGTGACACCGCTAAACCCATACTTGCCGTTACCGCGACTTCGGTACTGATCACTTGCAAGGGCTCGGTTAACGCGCGTTTGATGCGATCGCTGATCTCCAGGCCTTCATCCGTATGGGCAAGGCCATCCAGCATCACCACGAACTCGTCGCCACCAAAGCGTGCAACTGAATCCAGCTCGCGAATATTGTTCGCAATACGCAGCGCCATACAGCGCAAAAGCTCATCGCCACCGCCATGCCCTAAGCTTTCGTTGATCTGGGTAAAGCGGTCCACGTTGAGAAAGATCAAACCAATCTGGCGGCCATTTATGAGCGCGTTGCTCAATGAGCGCGTTAGCCGACTCATGAACATCATGCGGTTTGGCAAACCGGTCAAAGGGTCGAAATTGGTGAGGTGCTTGACCTCAATTTCAGCGCGCTTGCGATCCGTCAAATCATTTAAAACGGCAACAATGGACGCCTGTTCACCGGCGCGTTCTGGAATCAGCGAAAGTTCGGCCGCAACGAAAAAATCTTCGCCACTGCGTTTTTTCAACCAAAGCTCGCCTGACCACGCGCCTAGATCAATCGCGCGATTTAACAAATTGACCATCAGCGTAGGATCCAAGCGCGACGAACCCAGCGCGACCCAATTTAGACTGTTTAAATCACCTAGGTTGTGCCCACTCATGCGTTCGAACGCCGGATTGACGGTGCGTAGCGTGCCGTCCGCACGCATTACCATTACACCCTCAGAAATGCTGTGCAGCGCTTCTTGCGCAATCAATAATTGTTGATCATTGGCGCGGTTCGCACTGATATTCGCCGCAGTACCGGCGATGCGCAGAATTTTGCCCTCACTGTCGCGCTCGGTTACTTTGGCGCGCGAACGCACCCATATATAGTCACCCATCAAGGTGCGAACGCGGTGCTCGGATAAAAATTCTGCCGATTCGCCCGCCAAAACCCGCCGCATTCGCAAATCCACCGCAGCCAAATCATCCGGATGCAGCGCGTTTTTTAGCCACATCGCCCCAGGTATATCGCCATGTTCGTCCGAGCCGAAAAGCTGATGCACGCCGGATCGGTGGATGATATCTGCGCGTAAATCCCATTCCCAAAACACACTGTCGTTGGCCCACAGGCTCAGCAGCAAATGATCCTTCGCAACCCGTGTTTTATTTCTCTGCATCTGCTGCAAACGCCACCTACGCCAAACCAGCGCAAGGGCCGCGAAGACAAATAAAGGCGCGAAAATCAGCGCCGCAGTTTGAAGAAAAGAGCTCATCACTCCGGCAAACGTTCGCTGCTATTTGCAGCGAAACGCGTCAAATCGCTTTGAGCCGTTATCCATCTCGCTGGCACCCCGCACCGTATCAGCACCCAGTTCCGCCGCTTGATTGCGCGCAAGTGCTTCAAGTTCGTCGTTCACCTTGGCAGGATCCCGCGCTACAAACGCAACTTTATCGCGCACCGATGCGGTGATTTCACCTTTACTTTCGCAGCCTTCAACTTCGGCAGTGCTCGAAACCACGCGCACACGTTTGCCAGCATCTTCCAGGGCTACCCAAGTGCAGCCCGACGTAAACGCAAGAACCAGCAGGCCTGCAACGGTAATTTTTATTTTAGGCATTGATCTATTTCCTTTAAGTAAAGTGATGAACGCTAAACAAACGTTAGCGTGGTCACGCTTTTGCATTTTACTGCTTTTATCGATTCCTCCAAAAGCAGGGCAATTTTTGACCTAGTTCCAGTCTGAAACGTTATATCGCTTGAGTATTTCAGCAAATTTCCCACTAGCACGAAGTTTAGGCAGGCCTTCATCAAAAATGGCAATGTAGCGTTTTGTAGTTGGCACAGCGGAAGAGCAAGCGATATACAAATCTTCTCTAGTCTTAATCGGTGTGCCAACTGCTTTTATTCGCCCAACCAAATTTGCCGACACGATGTTGTATTCCATCACCACCGATGTTTCGAGCGCAAGTTGGATTTGATCGGTATTCAAACGCAGCATTAAATCCCGCACCGGGCGGTTGCTTCGGGCTACGTAAATTCTCGCTGGGTTATTTGCGTTTGCATCGCGATAGTCATCAAGCGCCTTACCATAGCTGTAGCCATCACTAACGCCCAAAGTATAGGCGTTTAAGTCATTGATGGAATTAACACGGTAGTTTCGATCGGCACGCGCATAAACCGTCTGTTGTGACACAACCCACGGCATTTTGGGCGTTATAAAGCCCGTCGGCACATCACTCTTAAGTGCGCCAACCACACAATCATGTTCGCCGGCCATCACAGAGGCCAATGCGTCTTCCCACTGCATAACTTTATAGTCGACGGTATGCCCAGCGTCTGCCAACATCGTTTCCGCCAGCTCGATCATAATGCCGCGATTTACCGCGCGTGGGTCATTGTTGATAGGCGACCACTCATCGGCTCGAATGGAAACTGCTTCCGCATGCGCCGTTGTAACCGATAACAATGTCAAAACCAGCGCACCGTAAAGGCTGTAGCCTAACTTCGAGCACGCGCGAAATTTAGAGGCCAAGCTCGCCGAAAATACGACCCGGCCTTGACCATACGACGCTTGTGAAATCATTTTTTTCTCACCTGACTTAATTAGCGAATCATCAGACTAGCGGATGCCTGCATTGGATAATACGAGCGCGTCAATTGTTGACATTTTTATTAGTCAGCGAGCGCTAGCATTAGTGGGTCAACGAATGGAGCGCTCAATGGCAGGTTTTGTGGTGGTTATGTGCGGCGTTTCTGGCAAAGACGCGCGTATGGTCGAAATTGTGGTGTCGCGAGCGCCCAACCTGAAATATCAATACCAATTGGTGCAGGCATCCAATGCGATGCAATGCGATATTGCGTTAGTCGATGCGCAGGCACCCACTGCGATGTCCGAACTTGAAGTTATACGCCAGCGCTTTGGAAATGTGGCGACTGTGTTTATTTCTGACGACGGCTCACGCGGTGATACGGGCTATCGAATTGCGCGCCGATCCTTGCTGCTGCACATTTTGCGCACACTCGACAGCATAAGCGCCGGTCAACTCAATAGCGTGGTTGCGAGCGCGCCGGAAGTGCGTAGCGCAATCGCGTCACCGGAACGCCCCGCAGCACCGGTTGCGCCCGTTGCCGCTGAACCCCGCAAACTAGAGCCACTCGCCGCACTCGTGGTCGATGACAGCTTAACGGTACGCACGCAGTTGCAAGGTGCGCTGGATCGCATTGGCGTAAAAGGTGCGCTTGCCGAAAACGGAGAGGCTGCACTTGAAGCGATCAAATTAAAGCGCTTCGATGTTATTTTTTTGGACGTGATCATGCCGGGCATGGACGGCTACGCTTTGTGCCGACAAATCAAGAGCGCACCCGCAACACGCGCCACGCCGGTGGTGATGCTGACCTCGCGATCCTCGCCGTTTGATCGTGCGCGTGGCGCGCTCGCGGGTTGTGACACTTATTTGACCAAACCGATCGATTTGAAGTCGTTTTATCGCGCCGTCGACAAGGTTTTGCTCAAGGCATTCAAAGATAACCGCGCGCTGATGACCGAGCGTGGCTACAAACTTCTGGCGTTTTAACGTTGAGCCAGCAATGCTCGAAGAATTGCCAGATTGACTATTTTTTCCGTTTTAAAGCAGTATTTTTTGGAGTTTTGGTACATGAGCAAAAAAATTCTCGTCGTTGACGATTCCCCGGTAGAGCTCGCGAATTTGCGCATGTTATTGCACGACCATGGCTATGACACCGTGACCGCTACCACCGGGCGTGAATGCGTAGAAAAAGCAATCGCGGAGATGCCAAGCCTAATTTTGCTTGACATCATCATGCCCGACATGGACGGCTACGAAGCCTGCCGACGCCTGCGCAGTGATGCCAAAACCAAACCCATTCCGGTGGTATTCGTTTCGAGTAAAAATCAAAAGGCAGATCAGCTCTGGGCCACGATGCAGGGTGCGAAAGCTCTGATTGGCAAGCCCTACACGCCCGAGCAGATCTTACAAACGGTACGAGCCTTCGCTTAAACCTTAAAGGCCGCGCCCATGACGAGTGTACAAACGACTACCAATGGACACGGCAATCTTGGGGGCGCGCTTCGCTTCAGCTTTCGTTTGACCAGCACGTATCCGCGCTTAGTTCTGGCGCCTGGAGTTGTGGGTGAGCTGCATTACGGCGTTCGCCCGACCTACATTCCCAATTCCCCGGGCTGGTTTCGCGGCGTCATGAATCGACGCGGTGCGCTAGTGCCGATTTTTGATGTGACTTTATGGCTGAGTTTAGGCCGCGATCCGAGCACGGAAAGGCGCGGCGTGCTGCTATTTGATTCAGCGCCAAAAACGGCCGGCATCTGGATTTTAGGTGAGCCAAAATTGGTTACGCTGGTCGAAAACCCAGAGGCGGATCGCTCGGAATTCCCTGAGCAATTGCAGGCTTTTTTAACGCAAGGGTTTGAATCCGACGACGGCCCTTGCTTTGAATTTGACCATGCCGCGTGGTTTAGATTAGCGGGCGGACGAGCAACCGCGTAATGACTTTTTACTCAATAGAATCCGTCTGTTAGCTTCAAATCAACTTACTTGTCAACTTAATTCAGCCAGTGTCACCGATGTCTAGGAGCAGCAGTTTATGGGTCTATTTAGCTCAATCCGTTCTCGCGTACTTTTTGGCACGCTGGCTCTCGCGA
>JAYVAQ010000686.1:0-3647 GCA_043750875.1 Rhodanobacteraceae bacterium | reverse complement strand
GCGATTACTATCGCAGCATCGCTTTCGTGAATGCCCTTGCTTTTGTGGCGCATGCCGAGGATCACCATCCTGATTTGTCGGTGCATTACAACCGTGTGCAAGTGCGTTTTTCCACCCACGACGTCGGTGGGCTCTCTATCAACGATTTTATTTGTGCGGCGAAAGTTGACGTATTGATTTCGACTTAAATAATTTTGGCGCGTAGACGCCTCATGACAATCGCCGGCTCCGAAATTCAATCCGGCACTTTCTGAATTACCGCACTTTCCGGCACTTCACCGACGACATCAACGCCTGTAGGCGGCGTGAAAGTGAAATGGCTTACCGCAAGTTTGGGATTACGCACCCAATTACTAAACAAAATATCAGTGCGTTGATCAAAGTTGTCTACCAAGCGCATGGTCGTCATGGCGCCATTTGAAAAGCCTAGGTCAGCGTATTTGAAATCTGGGTTTTTCGCTTTCGCGGTAAGTCTTAGCCAGTGTTGGCCTGCAGCCTTTGGGCGTTCCTTGCTATTAAATTCCACGTCAAGCATCGCTAAGTCCAGCAATACCGCTAGCGGCGAATTGGCCTCGTCAAAACTTTGCGCGCGCACATTCACCTGCTCAAGTTCCACGTCATAAACCCAAATTGCGTTGCCGTCAGCGACGATGTGTTGCTCGAATGGCTTTAATACGTCCCAGCGAAATTGCCGTGGTGCCATAAGGGCGACCGTACCGCTGCTTTGATCCTTTTTTCGGCCATTTGCATCAAATAAGGTCTGTGCAAATTCGCCACGCATCGTTTTGACGTTTTTAGAAAAACTAGTGAGCTGATCGCGTGCAGGGCCAGCATACGCGGCGCTGCAAATCGCCTGTAAAAACAAAACCAGAGCTGAACGCATTAGGATTAGCCTGCAAGCGAAAGACCGCCAAGCTACTACAAACTGCTGAATTCGCCCTGAAAGAGGTAATCTTTTCGACTAATAGGTATATTAATAGACCATTTAGGAAGATTGTTTTGTCGGCAAATTGCTGCGACGCAATAAATGACGAATTCACTCGTACATACTTTGCCAAAGCGTGATGACCATCACGTTTTAATGTTGAAGCGTGATAAGCATCACGTTTCGCCGTTGGTCAAATTAAATACGCCTTCATAACGTTACGTCTGCGGATTTATGAACCAAGTCCTGCTGCATCGCAACACAGCAGATTAGCTGAACTTTGCATGAGTGCGTTGACGATCTGAATACACATTATTACAGTGGCGGCGCTTTGAGGGGCTTTAGGTCGACTCGTAAGCAGGCGCCGAGATGATCAAAATGATCCTAAACGGCAAAACATATTTGTGTTGGGCAAACAACTTCAGAGGTTGATCCAGTGACTAAAGTCTTAAATCGAAAATCATTCGTTCGTGGTACCGAAATCCGTTTAGCAAGTGCTGCAATCGCGCTCGCGCTTGCAACCGGCGCATTTGCGCAAAGCCGCTCAATCGTCGATGACCTAAATGGTCTGATTCGAGTTCAAAGCGACACCAAGATTAACTTCGCCCCACTTGCAGATGCCACATCGTATGACCAGGTCATTGTGTATTTTGCCAAAAACACCGAAGCATCCAATTCGGAACGCGGCTTGGCTAATAATTTGGCGCAAGCGTCGATTAATTCGGGTCTGAAACTCAATTACATCCGCGAAATTTCAACTGGCGGTCAGCTGATTCAAATCGCAGGGGACTTGAGCGACAAAGGTTCGCGCGGCGCTGTTACCGATGCGATGACGGAAAGTGCGATGCGCGCGATTGCAGCATTGCCTGATGTCACCTCAGTCGAACCTGACGCACTATTACAGCCGTTCTTCACACCCAATGACACCGATTATGCCGGTAAGCAATGGCATTATTTTGAAGCGACTGGCGGGTTGAACCTGCCGTTGGCATGGGACAAAGCAACGGGCGCAGGCGTTATTGTTGCGGTTATCGACACCGGCATCACCACCCACACTGACTTGAACGCAAACATTGTTGGTGGCTACGATTTTATCTCAAACGCTACCACCGCAGCGGACGGCGGCGGCCGTGATTCCAATCCAGCAGATGCAGGCGATTCCACCACCGCAAATCAGTGCCAAGCGGGTACTGCGGCGCGCGGTTCGTCCTGGCACGGCACCCACGTTGCCGGCACGATTGCGGCAGTTTCAAACAATGCTAAAGGCGTCGCTGGCGTCGCGTTTAACGCCAAAGTATCGCCATTGCGCGTATTGGGCAAATGCGGTGGTTCGATTTCTGATATCGCCGATGCAATCAACTGGGCATCTGGCGGCACCGTAAGCGGCGTGCCTGCGAATACCAATGTCGCAAAAGTTATCAATATGTCGCTAGGTGGTGGTGGTGCATGCGGTACCACGACGCAGGCCGCAATTAATAGCGCGACAGGTCGCGGCTCGGTAGTTGTGGTTGCCGCTGGCAACTCCAACACAAACGTCTCGGGCTTCAATCCTGCCAATTGCGCAAACGTTGTTGCGGTTGCTGCAACAAATCGTTCTGGTGGCCGGGCTTACTACTCGAATTACGGCACGTTAATCGACGTCGCGGCACCTGGCGGTGAACTCACTTCAACGACAAGCATCAATGGTATTTGGTCCACACTCAACGCTGGCGCAACAACGCCGGGCGCAGAATCCTATGCCTTCTACCAAGGTACGTCGATGGCCGCGCCACACGTTGCTGGAGTTGCCGCATTGATTCTGTCTAAAGGTACAAAAACGCCAGCTGAAATTGAAACTTTGTTGAAGAACAACACCCGTCCCTTCCCTGCCACTTGCACCACCTGCGGCACCGGCATTGTTGATGCAAACAAAGTCATTTCGGCACTGACCGTTACCCCACCGCCAGGCGGGTTTTTCCAGAATACGGGCGATTACACGATTAGCGATAACGTAACCACCGACAGCCCAATTACCGTCAGTGGCCTTACCGGCAATGCGCCTGCAACCCTATCGGTTGCGGTCAATATCGTGCACACCTATCAAGGTGACTTAAAGGTTGACTTGGTAGCACCCGATGGTTCGCTGTACAACATCCATAACCGCACTGGCGCTGGCACCGACAACATTATCAAAACAGTCACGATCAATGCCTCCAGTGAAGTTGCGAACGGCACATGGAAACTGCGCGTGAACGACAATGCTGGCGGTGATGTGGGTTACATCAACAGTTGGTCGATGCAGTTCTAATTTTTTCTTTAAGTTCTGATCGGTTTTTTAAGTTCTAATCGAGTTTTTAAGTTTTACCTAGAGCCCCGACCTTGCGTCGGGGTTTTTTTGCGCTGCATGAAAGTCCTCAAGCCAGCCTCTAGATTGCGCACAAATCTATGCCGCGCATGCGACACTTTCGACTATGAGTGTTCTTTCCCAATTGCCCGTACGCGCGCACAGCGCCGGTTCAACCGCTTTGCTATTTCGATTACGTACAAACTTCGCACTATTTGGCCTATCGGCTTTTATTTTGCTATTGCCATTCGGGCGCTTGAGCGAGCTAGGTTTGTTGTTGTGCTTAATTTCCAGCGCAATTTATTTGGCTGACCGTGCTGCATTTCGTTTGAACGAAGCGCCTAAGTTGCAAGCCGCCCTCGCCTGCTGGGCGGCGATTTTTACCGCAGCACTGATTTC
>JAYVAQ010000685.1:0-2822 GCA_043750875.1 Rhodanobacteraceae bacterium | reverse complement strand
GGCAAACGCGACACGGTTCGGTTGGGCGCTAGCATGCTTACTGGTAATCGCGATATTTGTGCCATCAATACGCTTAGTACAACAACCTGAGTTTCTCGGCGTCGGTGCATTTTTTGCGTTTGGCGCATTTTGCTATTTGCACCGAAACGCAATTCCGGTCAGCGGTTACTTGGTTTTGGTCATCGCATTTCTTACGCTGTGTTTACGCGGGCAGCCAGGCTACTATTTTATGCTTTCGGCATTTACCGCGTATGCGGCGTTGTGGTTTAGTTACGGGCCGCGCTTACCGTCATTGGAAAAGTATGGCGACTATTCCTACGGTTTGTACTTGTATGGCTTCCCAATGCAACAGTTAGTCGCCTACTTACAGCCAGAACTTGGGCCGTTACGCTCATTGTTGTTGAGTTTTCCGCTGACGCTGGCATTGGCGATCCCATCTTGGCATTTGGTCGAAAAGCCGATGCTTAGGTTCAAATCTAAGCCACCCAAAAATGTATCTCAGTAGCAATTTAGCACGACGCCAATAATTCAAAGCGCCCACGTCCGCTCGCTGCGGTAATCAAGCCCAGTACGCGCGCCGGTTCTGGGCCGACTTGATCCCAGCGAAAGCGCCAAGTCCAGTTGTGTGCGCCGACAGTGCCAGGAATGTTCATGTGTGTTCGCTGCCCAACCCGAGGGCGTCTTGAAATTGACAGACGGCGATGTTCGCCACTGAATTGCAGCAGGCGCGAATCATTGCCCAGTGCGCATCGGCTTCGCTCGCCGCCAAGTAAGTCCCGGCGTAGGCGCGTTCTTTCTCGGGCGCGTTACGCCACCAGCCCCGCACGGTGTCGTTATCATGTGTGCCAGTGTAGGC
This sequence comes from Rhodanobacteraceae bacterium, assembly GCA_043750875.1. Lineage (GTDB taxonomy): Bacteria > Pseudomonadota > Gammaproteobacteria > Xanthomonadales > SZUA-5 > JANNYA01. Next base: position 1,966 of record JAYVAQ010000685.1, on the reverse strand, counting down.
GACAAAGTTTCGCTGCCAGTTGTGCGGCAAGAAATCATCGCTGCCATAACTGCCAAAGCCGAACTGCAAGATTTTCATGCCCGGAAAACTCAAGGCATCGCGCAGCTCGATCACATCTGGCGTAATTAAGCCCAAGTCTTCCGCCACGATCGGTAATTTTCCTAACGAGGCACTGATCGCATCGAACAGCGCCTTGCCGGGGCCTGTGATCCAGCGGCCTTGCTCTGCCGTAGGGCAGCTTGCTGGAATTTCATAATACGCGGCGAAGCCACGGAAGTGATCAATGCGAAACACGTCAGCTTGGTTGAGTGCGCGTTTTAATCGCGCGCTCCACCATCGATAATTTTCTGCCGCCATACGCTCCCAACGATACAGCGGATTGCCCCAGCGCTGCCCTGTAGGTGCCATGATATCGGGCGGGCAGCCGGCAACCACGTTAGGTTGAAACTGCGCATCCAAATCATACAAGTCCGGGCGCGCCCAACAGTCGCTGCTGTGATGCGCAATAAAAATCGGCAAATCCCCCATCAATGCGACGTTGTGCGCATTGGCATAGCGTTTAAGCGCCAAAAATTGCGTATCAAAACACCACTGCACAAACTGCCAAAAGCGAATCTCTGCTGCGTGTTCTTCGCGTGCAGTTTGCAGCGCTGGCCCATCACGATCACGCAGCGCTGCCGGCCAGTGCCACCAGGCATTGCCAGCTTGGGCTACTTCAATGGCCATAAATAGGCTGTAATCGTCTAGCCAATCGTGTTGCACCAAGATGTAGTCGTTAAATGCAGTGCGCTCTGACGTGCTTGCAAACTGCGCAAAACCGGCGGCGGCCCGACGCAGTTGCGCTAATCGCCATGGCACGACCACGTCGAATTCGACGCGGTCCGTGTTTAATCCTTCTGGCGGCAACTCGCTAAGTGTCAACCAACCGGCTTCTAGCAGCGGTTCCAGCGCCACCATCAGCGGGCTACCGGCAAAGGCGCTAACGCTTTGATAAGGCGAATTGCCTGGCCCAATCGGATTGGTAGGCAGCAGCTGCCAAAGCTTTTGCCCAGCGCTGTGCAACCAATCAACAAATTGATACGCGCCCGGGCCAAAGTCGCCGATGCCATAAGGACCGGGAAGCGAGGTGATGTGCAAAAGCACACCGGCACAGCGTTGCTGCAAGTCAATCATGAGTGTTCCTCTGCATGCGGTGATGGGGCAAATGTGGCGGCGTGATCGAGCCTGGCCAGAACCAACATTGCGTGCCCGGGGGCAACTAGCACGTGGCGGTGCACGATGGCGTTCGGATCATCGGCCTGGAAAGACGAAAACGTAGCGCTACTATCAAAGAGCAATTTCCAATTCGCAGGCCCCAGCGCAAAACGAATCGCTTGTGCTTGTGGATTAAACAGCAAGCGAATACTCGGCTGCGTTTCATGCGCTTCAAACATTTCGGCCGCAAGCGCAGATTCGCTGCTGTCGTGCCAATCATGCAGCGCCATCACGCGTCCATCGGGCGCGTGCCAAACAACGCGCGCGTTCTCGTTCTGGCTGTCTTGCGAATCAGACGCGAACCAGTGCGAATGATGCAATAGTGGCGTTGCCGCACGCATCGCGATTAGCTTTTGCACTACCTGCAAGGTCTGCGAATCTGCATTTTGCCAATCTAGCCAGCCGGTGACGTTGTCCTGGCAATAAGCGTTGTTATTGCCGCCTTGACTATTCGCGATTTCGTCCCCGGCAAGCAGCATCGGCGTGCCCTGCGCCAAAATCAGGGAGGCCAACAGGGCATGGCGCACCTGGGTTCGGGTTTGCCGAATGCTCGCATCTAGCGTTTCACCTTCTACGCCAAAATTTGCGCAAAGCTCATCACCCCGGCCGTCGCGATTCTGCTCGCCATTGGCTTGGTTGTGTTTGTGGGTATAGCTCAGCGCATCAACAAGCGTGAAGCCATCATGGGCGGTGATGAAGTTGACGCTGGCAC
>JAYVAQ010000684.1:0-6228 GCA_043750875.1 Rhodanobacteraceae bacterium | reverse complement strand
CCGCGACATCGACCATGGTCGGGTTGCCTGCGCCGTCTATATGGCTCAATTGCTGCAGTGATTTAGCCGCCAAGGTGATACATCTCCGCTTTCTGATTTGTGTGTGCGTCAGCTTGTGCAAGCGCGCCTTGCGCCAGCCGTTCGGCGCGCAATTCCGAGTAGCGATCCGTACGCGCACGCCAAATGGCTTTGATCGCGTCACTGACCAACAGCGCGTCGTGCGTTCGCAATAGCGCTAACAAATCATGACCGTGCGCATTAAATAAGCAGGTAAATAATTTGCCATCCGCCGCCACCCGCGCGCGCGTGCAGCCTCGGCAGAATGGGCTGCTGATCGAGGAAATAAAGCCAATTTCGCCAGCGCCATCCAGATAACGATAGCGCGTGGCAACTTCGCCCATACATTCTTGCTTGATTTGCGCTATCGGGTATTTGGCGTGTATTCGCGCAATCAAATGTTCGCTAGCAACCACGTGCTCGGGCTGCCACCCATTGCAGGTGCCGACGTCCATGTATTCGATAAAACGCGGCACATGCGCGCTGTGGCGAAAGTGTTCGCATAAACGCAACACGTCGATTTCATTGACGTTTTTTTGCACCACGCAGTTAAATTTGAGCGCGCTAAATCCGGCCTGTTCGGCGGCTTCGATGCCGCGCAATACCTGCGCCAAACTTCCGCGGCCACCGCTCAACTCTTTGAAGCGTTGTGGATCTAGGCTGTCTAAACTAATGGTCAAGCGATCTAAGCCAGCTGCATATAGATCGGCGGCTTGTTCGGCCAACAGGCTGGCATTGGTGGTCAGCGCGATTTCTATGGGCTGCGCTTGCCGTGAAGCTAAACTACGTGCGGCTTGAATAATGCTGGGCAAGTCTTTGCGTAGCAACGGTTCACCGCCGGTGATGCGCAGCTTTTGCATGCCCAAATACAGCAAGGCGGTGATTAAGGTGTTTAGCTCATCAGTGCCCATGCGCTGACTGGGCGCGAGAAATTTAAGCGGCGGCGCGACGAACTTGATCAGCGTTGTTGCGTTCGTTTTCTGCGCGGTCACAACCCGCGTTTGCTCACCCGCTGGCATGCAATAGCCGCAGCGATAGTTGCAGCGGTCCATCACTGACACACGCACATCGCGCAGCGCGCGGCCAAGCTGGTCATGAATAAGTTGATCGTTAAAAAACGCGCTCACGGCCGAAATGCCCTAGCCGCCCAGCGCAATGCGCGCGCCTGGACTCAGCACCCGCCAACCGCGCTCGGCAATTTTGTTCGCCTCACTTTGGTCGTGTTGGTGATACAAATACATTCGCTGACGCAGTGCCGGTGCATATTCGCGTTCCAGATCGGCAATACCGCTATGCGATGGGTTCGCGTTGAGCGCGCAGTCGTGAAACAGTGTTTCATTGCCCGCGCCGAAATGTGCAAACACTTCTGGCACCGGGCGGGTGTCACCGCTGTAAACAAATTGCCCGGCCAGCGCCAAGCCAAACGCGGTGTTGGGCGCATGATGGCGCACTGGAAACACCGAAAAGAGCAAGCCTTGGTGGAAAAACGCATTGCTGACTGGCACCAACTGAAACGCATCCCAAAAATTGCGTCCGCCTTCCGCCAAGCCGGGAAACTCTGCTAGGCGCGCGTGCAGCATCGGCACGAGGCTGACCGGGGCAAAGAGTTTGATTTGCTTAGGTCTAAAAGTGGCTTGATAAAAGAACGTTTCTAAACCGCCAATATGATCCAGATGCGCGTGCGTCAGGAAAATCGCGTCGGGTAAGTCCGCATAAGCGGCGGCGTAACGATCCGGTGTGCTGGGGCCGCAATCAAGCAAGAGCAATGGCATTGCATCCCGTTCCAGCACCGCGCTGGCCGAACCTAGCGCCATCGAGGTCGCACTGCCCGTGCCTAAAAAATGTAGGCTAAAACTCATTTTGCGGCCTGCTCGGATTGATAAGCGCTCAGCAGCGCTGGCCAGAGCTGGCTGGAAAAATCAGCGCGCGCAGCAAATCCTAATTTGGTCAGCGAGCGCAGCAAGCGCGCCAAGTTCGCCTGCTGCCACGCGCTGTTTGGTTTACGCAACATGCAACGATCAAAATCGATTAAAGCCGGGCCGATGTCGGTCAACAAAATATTATGTGCGTTCAAATCCGCATGCCAAAGTGCTGATCCGTTGATTGCGGCCCGGTGAAAGCGCTGCAACATCTGCCCAATCGCATGAAATTCGGCCGCTGTTGCGGTTTGAATATGCGCCGAGAGCGGATTGGCGCCGGGCAACCACGCGGTCAAAATATCGGCACGATAGCTTAGACCTGAGCGAACAAAGCGCGCCGCCAGCGGTGCCGGCACCGGAAGGCCGTGGCTGTGTAAAGTTGCCAATAGGCGCAACTCTCGAAAACAACGAGTGGCTTCGGCACCGATAAACGCATAACGATCTTGCCAAAGCGCGCCGGTCATACCGCCCCGCCGATAGTGCCGCAACGCTGCCGTACCGAAAGAGCCAACCACTTGAAACGCTTGGCCACGGCCATCACGCAGCGCTTTGGTAGAGCTGCCATAAGTGCTGGGATCGAACAGCTGCGGCAATTTTTCCGCGACACGCGCGCGGTCAATCAGCGCCCAGCCGCTATCGAAGGGCTCAAGCACGAGCGCAGTTTCGGCGGCTTTCACAGATGCGGCGGTAGAGCTAGATTTGGTTACCATGCGGCGAAGTTTATCGACACCAGCGCTGCTAAAGGCGAATCCAAATGAATGTGTGCCTTTTTCGTCTTTCTGCGCTAGGTGATGCGACGCATGTTGGCCTGCACCTTGCGGCGTCCAAAATTAAATCCCCTCAATTTTTCGCAAAACACGCACAAACGCCGTTCTAGGTGAAATTCCGAGAGCTTGGCAATATTCAATAAACTCAATGACATCAATACGGCGATCACCCAACTCCACCTTCGCCACATAGGACGCTGGCTTACCCAAGCGCGCGGCAAGCTCTGTTTGCACCATACGTTTTTCCGCACGAATTTCAGTTAGCAACTTGATCAGCTGTTTGTTCGCAGGGCGATGCGGTGATGGCAAGAGAAAAATCCGAAAATATTTAATCCTGTCAGTTTTCTTTGAATTCGCCATTCTCCCGAATTGGGAGTCCAATCTAATGCCATGGCCGCCTAAATCGCTTGCAACGCTCGACGATTTGAGAGCAAGCTCGAACTTGGCGCTCGGTTCATTTAAGGATAACTTATGAAAAAACTGTTATTTATTTCTGGGCTAGTTATTTCAGGGCTAGTGATATCTGCCTTTGCAGATGCGCAGGAGAACTGTGGCTTTCCCGTATCGCTATTGCGCAGCGGCTTTGAGACAGGCGAGCAAGCGCAATACGTAACTCTACCCGGCGATACCACGCCATTAACAATGACCGTGGACTATCCTACTCAGAACCTCACAGTCGGCTTACCCGCTTTGCAGGTCTACGGCACTCTTTCTGGCCCCAGCAACCTGGGTGTGCGCATCAATGACGCCGAGCTTGCGATTAACAGTGCGACTGATTTCACCAGCCAACTGTTCGCCTTGCTTCCGGGTAGCAATGCGATTCAGATCAAAATTGAAACTCAGGCGGGGGCAATCCAAACGGTTACTCGCGATGTCATTTATGACCCGCAGCTTGTTACCGAAGTAAGTTTTCAAGCCAAGACGTCCGGCGACTACGCGCCGATCACAATCCCTTTTGCCCTAAAAACCGTCAATCCGCCCGCGCAGACGCAAGTCACAAAGGTGCAAATCGATTTTGACGGTGATGGCATTTTTGAGGTTGATGCGGCCACCGCACCAACCAAAATTGAAGGCCGCTACCAGAATCCGGGGGTTTACTTGGCGCGGGCGCGTATAGAATTTGACGACGGCAACATGGCAACGCCGGTGGTCGTACGTGAATCGTGCTATCGCATCCAGATGAAGTCCTTGGCTTACGTGCGGCAAACTTTATGTGGCGTCTACTACGGTTTAAAAAATAAACTGGTCGCAAATCAAGTAACCGACGCAGTGGCGGCGATGTCGCCACGCATACGTGCAGACTATGAAATATTATTCAATTTTCAAGGTGCCGCATTGCCTGCACGTGCAGCGAAACTCGGCGTCGTTGTTAGCGGGCTGATTTCGGATATTTCAGCGGAATTTACCGTCGCGATTCCTGATGAAAGCACGCCGGGCGAATTTTCTGGTTTTCCAGTGCAATTCGCTCGGGACACCAAGGGTGTTTGGCGTATTAGCGCGCTTTGAGGGAAGGCTCGTGCACTACTGGGGAACCGCGCTTGGGACATTGCTACTATCAAGCATTTGTGTCGCTATTTTATATTTTTTTTCCGGCAGCAAGGCAAATTTAAATAGCCACATTCCGTTGCCACTGCGTGCCTTTATCGCGGCTAGCATGATGAGTTGGGTTTTTTACGTTGGTGTTTGGGGGCAAATGCTTCCGTTGCCTGCTTTGTATTTTTTTTATCTATACGAAAATGATTATTTTCAGAATATAGCAACAAAATCTGATGACTTAATTGTTTTTTATTTTGCGTCATTTGATTTTTTCTTAAAGCTTGCCCTGTTTGTAATATTTACGCTATTTAAAATAGGAAAATTAGTAAGAGTGGCTCCGAAAACCAAACTTACTTCCTCGTTTGCATGGTATGGGATATTTATTTTGACCGCAAGTGCGCTTTTATTTTTTAAGGCGTATGCCTTGCCGTGCAAGTTCGAAATTAATGGGGTTTGCTATGACAAACCAAAAAAAGAGAATCCGCCAATAAATTTTGACATACAGATGATTGATGCCGACACAAAAATGCCACTTGAAAACGGTTGGATTGCCATTGATTGGCACTCCCCCGATGTGAATGGGCAGCTTCAGTGCGTGCGGCAAGATTACGGGCAAACTGACGTGCAGGATCGATTTCACACAACCGGTAAGGACGGTAGCTGGATGTATGGCCGGGTAATTATGTTCGCGCCCGGCTACGAGCCGCTTAACTACACCGAATGGGACAATTACCCCAATGTCTTAACCGCCGCGATTGAAATTGGCGACAGCCAACGCGGGGAATTTCCCGCCTGGGAGGTACAAGCAGTTGCCCTGGGGTACAAGGCAAATATTATTCCGAATCAGTATACAAAATTTTATCCGAAGCCTGCGCCATCTATTTATAACAGACTGAATATTCGACCCCACATGCCAGCCGGGCAAATTCAGCTTTGGGTCACGTCCCGCAGTTTGCCAACAAGGGTGCGTGGTGAATTGGTTTATATGGGTTCCGCTTGTAGAAATATACAATCACAAAGCCACTTGACTGAAAAGAAGTGGCGGCGAGCCTATAGTGAAAAAGCAATGAAAATTCTCTGTGATGAAAAATGGGATAGCGTTCAACCTAATACTGTGGCTACTGCACGAGAATATATTCAATCAGCAGCCAATATAATAGAAAATCCTGAAACGCAGATTACCATGTTAAAGCGCACACTCCCAGCGTTCTTTAATAATGATCATAGTTATTACAGACCGATGTCTGACATTGAAAGAAGCGCCGCACAACAACTTGAGCGCAGGCCATTGACATCGGCAGAGCGAACTAATTTCTGCGCAGCTATTCAACCATTTTTTGCAGTACCAATAAGGTAGAGCATTTATGTATAAAAATATTTTTTCGGCTTTAATATTAGCGACTTCATACAAAGCAATGCCATATGAGACGCCAACGCACGCATATATAACAAGCAAAGCCTTTGATTTTTCAGTTTTGAAGGAAACTAGTTCGGGCGATTTGTATTTTCGGCTTGGCTTTGATCCTAAATCAGTGACTCATTCGACAACATTGCCTATAACCCATTGATTTAATGAATATTTTAGAACAAATTGGCGTTGTTATTTCGCACCTATCAGGTGAAGTGTGGCATCTGTTCCAATTATTCCGTTAAAAAGTTATTTGACCGCCCGCGCCGGATTAACGGCGGTCGCGAAACTATTAAAAAGCCAAGCCCAAGTACCGCAAGTGCTCGATCCCAAATTCCCCATCTTGGGTGGTTTTCCCGACAGTGCCGTTGCCATCACCTATATTTGCCTACTCGCCCAAGGCCAAACCGCGTTTGATGGCGTCGATGCCATGCGGCGCGATCCGACCTTTGCCAGAGCGCTCGGGTTGCCTTCTTTGCCCTCAGCACCCACCGTGCGCCAACGCATCGAGGCGCGTGGTCAAGACTGGTTGCCGCATTTA
>JAYVAQ010000683.1:0-13658 GCA_043750875.1 Rhodanobacteraceae bacterium | reverse complement strand
CTCGGAAAATTGCATTGGCTGCTTGAAGCCCGGTGTAAATCGCGATTAGCTCGAACACTCGATTGTCCAAACTGCCTGCCAAACTGCCTGCCAAACTGCCTGCTAGATTGCATGTTTGTCTAACCGTAAACCTTGGACTTGCATGGCGCGAGCAGCAAGGTGCAAAGTGTGTTCAGACTTCATAGGCGCCACGCATTGCACTGCCGCCATGAGCGCATCATCACAGCCCACGGAAGCATCGCAATGTCCAATCCAATTCAAGTTATCAGCCTAGCCGAATTCGCTGAAATGCTGGCGGCCTGGCAAGTTCAGCGCCAGATTGACAGCGTGCATTTGCATTGCACTGATCGCCCTCGACACGCGGATTTTCGCGGCTTAGCCAGTATTGAGGCGATGCGAAAATACCACCGAAGTATTGGCATGAGTGATATTGCGCAGCATCTGACCATTGACCCGAATGGCCTGCTGTGGACGGGGCGGCCTTTTGATCAAATGCCGGCTTCGGTGCGTGGCCATAACGGTAGCGCGCAGCGCGGACCTTTTATGATTGAAATGGTGGGCTTGTTCGAAAAAAACGTTGATACCTTGCACGGCGCGCAGCTGAGCAGTGTGCAGTCAGTGATTTGCCAAGTGCTGCGTAAATTTGGTCTGGACGACAGCAAGCTGATGTTTCATCGTGAGTTTCCTAATACCGGAAAAACTTGCCCAGGCTTGGATCTAGATCCAAAGAAATTTCGCAAGGACATCAAAGCATTGCTGGCATCGAATCAGCTGCGTGATTTCGATGTGGCTCTGCCTAGTCTGCTACCGGACTCCACGCGCGACGCCAACGAGCGCGAGGCCAGCATTCGTGCGCGTGATTTTTCTGCGGATGACGAACGGGATTTTTCGGTGCCCGAAGATGCGCTGGGCTTGCAAGAACAAATGGTGTTGGCCAAGTGGATCGATCGAGGTGTCTTTGATGACGACGATGGCGCGCGCAGTGTTGAACGTTCGGGCTGCGCCGTCGATCCAGAGTTTGCTAGTTTGATTGGGCATGTGATTAATACCTCGCAAGGTGCACTATCGAAATCTGGTAAGTTTTGTAACGATATTGACGATGTGCGATTACTGATCGAGCAGCATTTGATTCCCGCGTTTGAAAGCGGGCATTACCGGCATTTAGTGTTTTACGCGCACGGTGGCTTGGTGTCGGAATCCTCCGCGCTGTGTTACGTGAAAACGATCTTGCCGTGGTGGAAATCTTACGGTGTCTACCCCATTTTCTTTACTTGGGAATCAGGGCTGTTTAGCACCATCTTCAAAAGTCAGCGCGTACTTGCCGCAGGTGCGCGTGGCTTGAGTGATTTCACTGATAAAGCAGTCGAAGTAGCGACCCAGCTATTGGCTAGACCAGTTTGGGCGCGCATGAAGGCCAATGCGCGCGGCTGTTCGAGCATGCAAACCGAACACGGCGTTCCGGGCGGTTTGTTTCAATTCGCGAATCTATTGCGACCATGGCTTTTGCAGCGCCAAACGGAACAGAAGGAGGTCAATCTGCACGCTATTGGTCACAGCACGGGACCCATTTTGCAGGCCAGCTTTATGCCTTTGCTTATCAATAGCGGGCTGAGATTCAAGACCTTAAGCTATTTGGCGCCAGCCATTTTGATTGAAGATTTCGCTCGCGATGTGCGGCCCAAAATTGGGCAGGAAATTAGCAATTTTGCGGTTTACACCATGGAGGAAAAAGCCGAGCGCGATGACAACGTTGCTCAGCTTTATCGTAAGTCCTTGCTCTATTACGTGCGCGATGCTTGCGAAGATCGGGATGACGGTAAGTTGATTGGGCTGCAGGAAGATTTGTTTGACGATGCAACAATGAAAACACTGTTTGGGCTGCGCTCACCCAGCGATTTACGCGCCAGTAAGGGTGCGGCTGCCATCGAATTTTCGCAACGCAAAAAGAAACCACAAAATGCGCTGACCGCAGCACTATCACATGGTGGTTTTGACAATGACAAAGCCACGATGCTGGCAGTACTGGAGCGCATATTGAATGTGCCACCTACCAGTATCCCAAACGCAAAAGCATTTCCGAGTGCGGAGCAATTCAAGCGCTGTGAGGATACACAAGCGCGCGGTCTTGATAGCGGTGAGGGCATTGGCGCGAGCTCGGGTTGCAGCTGCCAGGACAAAACCGCCTCGACTTCGGCGTTCGATCTAGCCGACGGCGAAGACGAGCTGAGCGAAAGCGCAACTTGGGGCAATTCGGTAAAGGCTAAGGGTCGTAAACGCGCACTGTGCATTGGCATTGATCGCTATCCAAGCGCACCCCTATCCGGCTGTGTGAACGATGCGCACGCCTGGGAAAAGCAGCTGAGGATATTGGGCTTCTCGGTCAAATCGTTAGTCAATGAACAAGCAACACGCGCTGGGATATTAGCAGCCCTTGGCGAATTGATTGAAGGTGCCAATAGTGGTGACGAGTTGCTCTTGCAATATTCTGGGCACGGCACACAGGTCAAAGATGACAGTGGCGATGAAGCCGATTTATTCGATGAAGCGCTGGTGCCGATTGATTATCAACAGGGTCAGCTGCTATTGGATGACGATTTGGATGTTGCGCTGCGCAAACTGCCGAGCGGCGCTTACCTGAGCCTATTTATGGATTGCTGCCATTCGGGCACCAATGTGCGCGCAGCGCCGGTACGAAAGCGCCAAGACGGCGCAGTTAATCGATTCTTAAAATTGGACAGCGCCAGCCTCGCACGCTTTCAAGCGATCGGCCGCGCACGCAATACGCGCGCCGATGCGGGGCCTGCGCCACGGGTGATTTCCTTCGCTGCGTGCCTGGATCGCGAAGTAGCTTTGGAGCGCAACGGTCAAGGTGATTTTACTCGGCATGCCCTAGCGATGTTTGCGCGCAGCCACGCACAAAACGACAGCAATCAAGCATTCCTGCGCGCCGTCCTGAAAGCCTTCGGTGAATCGCGCGAGCAAACGCCAATGATTGCGCCAACGACCGCAGCACTCAAAGCACGGCGTTTGCTGGGCGGGCAGTGATCAATTGACGCACTCAAAATCATCGCCATGAGCAAAACACGCACGTTTGAGATTCACCCCTACCTGATGCAGCCAGCGCTGCAGCGTCCGCAGCTGAGCCCCGATTTGCCTTTGAGCCGACGACTGCGGGTATTTAGTCAGGACCCTAGCATTGCCCGTTTTGACGGCGCAATTTGCACGCTGCACATTCCCAACGAAGCACTCTTGCCCGGGCCAACGGGCGCTTGGTTTGTAGTCGAGGACCGCAGCGAAAACGGTACGCAACTGCTAAGCCAAGTTGACTTAGAACTGCCCGCATGGCTTATGCGCGATGGGCTGGACCCAAGCACTACCGACCGGCGTTTTGCTTGCCAAATGGTCTATGCTGTGGCGATGGAAACCTATGCGGAGTTCACCGCAGCGCTGGGGCGCGATCCTGGATTCGGTCCAATTCCGCACGAAGACGGCCGCCTGCGCATTTTGCCTTTCGCTTTCCAAGGCGCAAATGCTTACTACTGGCGAGAAACCGGCAGCGTAAATTTTGGCTGGGACTTCGCAAAGGAATTCGCCGGCTGGATTGCCCCAGGCGTAGATGGCGGGCGCAGCCAAGTCGGGGGGCATGTGTTTTTGGCTTTATCGCGTGATGTGATCGCTCATGAGATATCGCACGCGATTCTGGATGGTTTACGACCTAACTTTATGCGCCCAACACACCCGGATATCGCGGCTCTGCATGAGGGTTTCGCGGATTTGGTCGCGATCTTTTTGCACTTCAGCCAAAAAGAAGTGGTGCAGCGCGCTTTGCAGCAAAGCCAAGGCAATGTCGCCACCGAGCGCCTAGCAGATCTAGGTCGGCAGTTTGGATTTGATCTATTGAATGGCCGTAACCCGCTGCGTACCGCGATTCATTTAGCGGAATTGGACGCGCCAATGATCAGTGTCGAGTATCGTTATGACTCAAACAAAGATGCCCACGCGCTGGGCTCCGTGTTGGTGTCTAGCGTGTTCGAAGCCTTTCGCCGCATCTATGAGCGCAAAACTTCCAAACTGCGCCGCGTGTTCGCAAGCTATCAAGGCAGCCTGTCGCGCGAAGCGATTGAGTTGCTAACCAGCGTGGCCTGCGATCTAGCGCGGCAGCTTCTACATATTGTGATTCGCGCAATTGACTATTGCCCATCGCACCACTGCAGTTTTGGCGAATATCTTCGCGCGCTAATTACCGCTGATCGCGATTTGGTGCCGGAGGATCCTTGGGGCTATCGCGATGCGTTGGTTTCTAGTTTCAGGCGCTTTGGCATCACCGTGCCTGATGTGCTGGACTTAAGCGAACAAGCCCTGCTCTGGTGCCACCCCGAACGAGCGTTGCGGATTCCAGCGCTGCGCTTCGAACGCCTCGGGCTGCGCTGCCAGGATGGCCTGCTGCATTGGCCCAGCGAAGCAACCAAAACCCGCGCAGCGCTCGCGTTAGGCGCTGCGATCTCAGATGCGACACGCTGCGAGGACTACGGACTGCTGCCCGCTGATGACAAAATCAACCCGCCGCGCTTAATGTCCCTGCGCACCCTACGGCGCGTTTCACCCGATGGCCAAATCAATTTTGATTTGGTCGCCGAGATAGTGCAAAAACGCAAAGTGCGTGAAGGCTATTTCTTTGGCGGCTCCACCCTAGTCATCAGCGCTGACGGCGAAGTGCGCTACGCCATCGTTAAACACGTCAATAGCGAAAAACGCCTGCGCGCCCAACGCGCCTGGCTAAAAACTCAAGACGCCGAAACCCAACGCGCCGCCTGGGACGAACACAGCGGAGTGTCTGCAGCGTTGCAAAAAAGGATGCATCGGTGGCATTGAAAGCGCTTGAGAGCAGTTGCTGTTTCGCGTTCAAAGCGAATTTGCATTTTGCGTAGCAATCCGCCAAATGCGGATAAATTGCGAAGCTGAAACGAAGTTTCTTCAAGGGCATTGACCCGAAAACTCGATAATCAGAACTGTTCTTTCTGTTGTAACCCACAACAATAATTTGCCCAGCTGGAATTTCGCCGTGCCAATTGGATGCGCCACCAAAGCCGCCCGTGTTGAGGTAGGGCTACGCAAACATTCGTCTGTTTCGCGACGCGTCCAGAGGTGCACGTGTTTATGGATTCACCCAAAACGATTGGGGATGCCTAAAATTCTGCCGGCAAATCAAAGTACTCAAAAGGTTCCAACGCAAACAGCGACCAGTGCGGCTTCGGTTTGGCTTTGCTGCATTCCAATAGCAGATGCTGGAGGCGTTTTGCGATGGCTTGATAGCGCTTTTGCTGTGCAACTTTGCCAACCGCAGTTTTCGCTTGATTCAAAGACATGGCGCAGGGCTCAAACGCGGGTGGGAAGTCAAAGACTTCATCCGAAACCGTATCGGCCTGTTCGGCGGTGTAGTTGAATTGCGTTTGACGGATCGCACCAGCGGCACCGTTGCGATACACCAGCCCGGCATTAAAACTGGACAAAGTAAGTCGCAGCACCATGGCATCGGGCTTTGCTTGAGTGCCAGCGAACAGTAATTCCAGTGCTTGCCATGGATCCACGGACGGCGCAGAAATCGATTCTGCAGCGGCAGCGGGTGCGTGCTCAGATTCGGCTTTAGGCGGGAACTGATCGGGAACACGCGTGTCCCGCGCAATCACGACACCGGCAGCATTCAAATCCACCGTTGCGACGCCGTCCGGGTCCGCTTCGGCACTGGCGAACTGCACCCGTACGTGGTGTGCATTCGGCTCTGCAAGCGGGGTGATGCTTATTCGCTGCACGGGTATGCCAGCAGTGTTTTTGGCTCGTGCATTGCGAATAATCAGATCCAGCCACGCCGGCGTTATGAGCTTTTGATTGACCGCTTTTGGTTCGCCCAAGCTTTCTGGCCAAGCATAAGAGCCGCCAAATTCCAGGCCGCCGTTACCGAGCTCGCCGCATAAATCAGTGCCTAAGCCACCACCATCTTTCTCCGCAATGCTAAAAAGCGAGGCTGTCCAGCCTTGATCAAGTACCACTTGATACCGATGCTCGGCCGAAGCTTCTTGAAACTGCTCCAAACACGGCAGGAGTTCCGTTACGAATGCATCGCGTGCCATCGCGCCAGCGCTAAACCAGCCGAGGAAAGCGATCGCTGAGAATTCCAATAAATGGGTACGGCCAATCTGAAAATGCACAGCAGATACTCCAAGTTTTGTTCAAGGAATAGCCAGGGTGCCAGGATCAAAGTAGCAAGTCGAGACCCAAAAATAGTGGGATTGGCTAAGGGACGTCCTGCTGTTAATCAGGACGTTCCTAAGCCATTAAAACATGCCGTATTGATTTGGCATGAAATCCGGCTGGGGCTGGGCAATATCCCATAGCTCGATAATTTTGCCCGCATCAAAACGGAAAAGATGCGCCAGTGCAATGTCTTTCGCTTGCTCGTTGAGCCTAACTTTAGAGTGCACGGCGACTAGATCGCCGTCTTGCAACGCCCTTTGTACTTCAAAGATTTTTCCTGGATTCATGGCGGCGTTTTCGCGCATGGCTTCGCGTAAAGAATCGACGTCGCCTTTGAAGTAAGGATTGTGGTGCTTAAACCCTTGCCCGACATGCTGCTCGAAAGCCTCGGCCACAGCGCCAGACGCAGCTAATTGCAGAAATTTTATGGCTAACTGTTTCATATCAATGCGTCCTTGAAAATTATCCACGTGAACTTGTGGTTTCATATGGCGTTATATCGTACAAACTCTGGGACGGCCGACATTCGTGCCTGACGCTAATTCTAGCGTCTGCCTCGACGCCCGAATTGCCACAATTTGAGGAAAGGCTTTTGAGCGTAAGTTGGGAAAACAGTTTAGCCAAGGAATTGACCAACGCCCCGTGTGCCGCACTAATTGTCACCGTTTTAGCGAGCGATTTTGCGTTTGATGTACTAAAAGCAAATCCGGATTGGATTGAAGCACTAACAACGCCGCCGGAGTATCCGCTGGAAGGCAGTGCGCAGGCTCTCACTGAATATCGCGTGCGCCGATCAATCGCACAAATCGCTTTGGAATGTAGTGCTGCGATCAGCGTTGAGCAAAGTTTGGGTTTTGCCAGCGACACTGCAAAACGCTGTATTGAAGCCGCACTGGAGCTTGCGGAAGGCGAAACCCGGGCGCGCTTCGGCATTGCGCGTGACAGCGCAGGCGCGCCGGTTCAACTTTGCGTTTTTGCGATGGGAAAGCTGGGCGGGCACGAGTTGAACTATTCGTCTGACATTGATTTGATCCTGTGTTATGCCAGCGCCGGGGAATCGGACGGTGGCGGAAGTTTTTCGGCACCAAACACCGCTCGCGTGCTGGAAAATAGTGAGTATTTCGCGCGAATTACCCGGCGCTTAGCGCAGCTTTTAACCGAACGTACGTCCTTAGGCAGCTGTTACCGCGTAGATTTACGGCTACGGCCGTTCGGCAGCGCAGGCCAAGCGGCGCTTAGCTTTGCCGCGATGGAGGATTATTACCAGCGCGAAGGGCGTGACTGGGAGCGTTACGCCTGGATCAAAGCGCGGCCAATTGCCGGGGACGTGGTTGGCGGCGAGCGACTTCGTGAATTGCTTAGGCCGTTTATTTATCGCCGCTATTTAGATTTCGCCGCATTTGAGGGCATGCGCGAAATGAAGGCGATGGTTGACAACGAAGTACGCAAAGCCGATTTGGGCGACAACTTAAAGCTAGGTCCTGGTGGCATTCGCGAAATCGAATTCCTAATCCAACTTGAGCAGCTAATTCGCGGCGGGCGCGACGAAAAATTGCGGGTATCTGGGAGTTTGTCGGCATTAGATGCGCTTGCCCAAGCTGGCTGGATAGCGCTCGAGGACGCACAGTCATTACGCGCCGACTATTTGTTTTTGCGCCGCGTCGAAAACCGCGTACAAATGTTGGCGGATCAACAAACACACAGTTTGCCGAGCACAGATTCGCCGCGCGATGTCGCAGTTCTTGCGCGCATTGCCCGCAGTTTAGGCTTCCAGTCAACGCTTGAATTTATGACCCAGCTGCAGGCATTGCGCCAGCGCGTACACAATCGTTTTGGTGAAGCCATTTCCCTGCCCATAAAACCGGGAAATATGCCGACAAGCTCGGCTGATCCCGACCAACCGGTGGATGAAGCGTATTCCCAGGCGGGGGCTACTTGGCAAATGTTGACTGGCCCGAATCGTGAGTCGCTACTAGATTCGGCAAAGCCCGCAGCAATCAGTGCGGAACTTTGGCAAGCCCTGATTGGTTTTGCCGACAGTGCAGCAGTACAAAGTTCTAGCGCGCGCGGGCGCTCACGAATGGACAAAGTCGTGCCGATGCTGTGGGCGTTGGCGCTGAAGCAACCGCTTTCCAGTGCCAAGATCGAGGCGGGTGCAATGCGCTTGCTCGGCTTTTTGCAGGCCATCGCCGGGCGCAGCGCCTATTTGGCGTTGTTGGCAGAAAAGCCGGCAGTGGCGGAACGCTTGGTCCAGCTTTTTACGCAAAGTGCATGGCTAGCGCGACTTATTACCTCCACACCAATGTTGATGGATGAGCTATTGGACACCCGTCGGCTCAGCCTAGCGCATGACTTGGCGAGCTTGCAGCGCGAAGCCGACAACGAGCTGGCCGGTGGCGATGCGGAGGATATTGAACATGCTTTTGAGCTGCTAATCGCTTTCAAACACAGTGTGCAGCTGCGCTTGGCAGTTGGCTTTTTGCAAAGCCGTTTAGATGCCTTGAGTACAGTTAATGGCTTAAGCGATTTGGCCGATGTCTTGATCGAGCGCGTGGTGGGTTTTGCCTGGCGCGAATTAGCGCGTCTGCACGGCATTCCATCGGCTTGCAGTGCAAGCGGTGTGGGTTTCGCGGTTCTGGGTTACGGCAGTTTGGGCGGTGCCGAACTTAATTTCGCCTCGGATTTGGATTTGGTGTTTGTCTATGACCAAGCATGCGCGGCAAGTGAAACCAATGGCCAAAAAATTTTAGACGGCCAGCGATTTTTCGTAAAATTAGCGCAGCGCGTTATTTCGCTGCTGACAACGCCGACGCGCTTTGGCGCGCTTTATGCCATTGACACGCGGCTGCGCCCGAATGGCAACAAAGGCCTTTTGGTGACCAGCCTTGCCGCTTTTGGTGACTATCAGTTACGCGAAGCCTGGCTATGGGAACATCAAGCATTGGTGCGCGCACGCTGGGTCGCTGGTGATCCCGCGCTAGGCGAAGCTTTTGCGCAACTGCGTGCGCAAACTCTGGCGCTTCCACGCGATCAGATGCAGGTGCAAAAAGAAGTGCAGGCGATGCGCGAAAGAATGCGTTCCGAGTTGGATCGCTCAACGGCGCACATGTTTGATCTAAAACAGGGGCAGGGCGGTTTGGTAGACATCGAATTTGCGCTGCAAGCGGCGGTGCTGAGCGCTAATCAGCAGTTCACCGATCAGAACCAGCATTGGCCTACACGCACAGAATTGCTTCTGCCGCAATTGTATGCGGACGCCCAGCAACAACACCGCACGCTATTGGCGCTCGGCCTTCGCGCGACGCTGGAATTGAAACCCAGAATCGTGCCGCGCGATTGGATAATTGTTTGAATGTAGGTGGGCAGCAACCCACTTGGTGAGTTCAGCTTGAATCGCATCTTTTAGTTGCCGTGTAAGCCAGTAACCATGGGCCAAGATGCTACACATTCGCAATACGCGTTGCACGTTCTGGATGCCATTTTCAGTAAGCCTATCTTTCGCTCCTCGGACGTAGCCGAAAAAATGCAGCGCGAGTTCGGTGTCCATGAAAAGACCACATCAGGCCTTTTGCGGCAGCTGCGAACTGCAGGGATTTTGCGTGAATTAAAGGCAGGAAGCGGGAGGAGGCCGGCAATCTTGGGCTTTCCGCAGCTTATCAATGTGGCTGAAGGTCGAGAGGTGCTTTGAGTAGTCTGTGCGCGCCTCAAATTCATTTGTGGAGCCTGTAATGCTATTCTACACTCCACAAAGCAATTTGTGGCGAATGGCGGCGCCACAAAACCGGCCAACCACCTAACTTGACGGCAAAAGTGCAACCGCTAGTTGCACAAAATGCTCGGTTGCAAGCTTCAATCGACAAGACCTGCAATCGTATGCACCTAGGCGCAGACCAAACATGCGTTTAGTCTAGACAGGATTATTGGAGCCCTTAAGCATGCACAGCGTTGTTGATCGCGTCACGAACCGCATTATTGAGCGCAGCAAAACCCTACGCGCGGATTATTTGGCGCGGATGGCGAGCGCGCGTGAACACGGCACCGCGCGTACCCGATTAAGTTGCGGCAATCTGGCACATGGTTTTGCTGCCATGGGGGCGGATAAGCCCGCGTTAAAAGCGCGTGTGCAGCCCAATATTGGCATTGTCAGCAGCTATAACGACATGCTGTCCGCGCATCAACCGATGCAGAACTATCCGGAACTGATCAAAATGGCGGCGCGTAATCGCGGCGCTACGGCGCAATTCGCCGGTGGTGTGCCGGCCATGTGCGATGGTGTTACGCAGGGCCGTATCGGCATGGAACTGTCCTTATTTTCGCGCGATACCATTGCATTAGCGACGGCGGTTGCGCTGTCGCAGGAAATGTTTGATGCGACTTTGATGTTGGGCGTGTGCGACAAAATCGTGCCGGGTTTGCTGATCGGCGCGCTTAGTTTTGGCCACTTGCCGACGATTTTTGTGCCCGCCGGGCCGATGACCTCTGGCTTGCCGAACCCAGAAAAGGCGCGGGTACGCCAGGCCTATGCCGCAGGTATTGCCAGTCGTGATGAGCTTTTGGAAGCGGAAAGTGCGTCCTACCACGGCCCCGGCACCTGTACTTTTTACGGCACCGCGAACTCGAATCAAATGTTGCTGGAGGTGATGGGTTTACATCTTGCCGGTACCGCCTTTGTGAGTCCA
Organism: Rhodanobacteraceae bacterium; assembly: GCA_043750875.1. Lineage (GTDB taxonomy): Bacteria > Pseudomonadota > Gammaproteobacteria > Xanthomonadales > SZUA-5 > JANNYA01. The sequence goes on along the minus strand of JAYVAQ010000683.1, from coordinate 2,727 downwards.
AACACGCCGCTCCGCGATGCGCTGACCGTGGCCGCTGCCGAGCGCGCCTGCGACATTACTGCGCTTGGCGAGAATTACACACCGTTGTGTCAGACACTGGATGAGAAAGCGATCGTCAACGCCATGGTGGGCTTGTGCGCCACTGGTGGCTCCACCAATCACGCGATTCATTTAATCGCGATTGCGCGCGCGGCTGGCTTGATCATTGACTGGACCGATTTGGATGAGCTTTCGCAAGTCACGCCGCTTTTAGCGCGCATTTATCCGAATGGCGCGGCGGACGTGAATCATTTTCATGCGGCGGGTGGCCTGGGCTTTGTGATGGCCGAGCTAGTCCATGCCGGGCTTTTACACCGCGATATTCGCTGTGTACACGGTGGCGATTTATTGGCGCAGGCCGAGGAGCCGTATCTGGATGACTTGCGCTTACGCTGGCGTGCTCCTGCCGCGGAATCACGCGATAACGCGGTGCTGCGTCCAGTCGCCGCGCCGTTTGATGCGGAAGGCGGCATGCGCTGCGTCAGCGGTAATTTGGGCCGGGCGATCGTGAAAGTGTCGGCAGTGAAACTGGAACATCGGAAAATTACGGCGCAGGCGCGGGTGTTTGAGAATCAAGACGCGTTGTTGGCGGCGTTTGAGCGCGGTGAACTATCGGCAGAACTTGTGGGTGATTTTGTCGCGGTTATTCGTGGCCAAGGCCCGCGCGCGAACGGTATGCCGGAATTGCACAAGCTCACGCCTACACTCAGCCTGTTGCAGGATCGCGGGCAACGGGTGGCTTTACTTACCGATGGCCGTATGTCGGGTGCTTCCGGTAAGGTCCTTGCGGCCATTCACGCGGTGCCTGAGGCGGCCTGTGGTGGGCCGCTGGCGAAATTGCAAGATGGCGATGTCATTGTAATTGACGGCATTGCCGGCACGCTGAGCCTGCAATTTAGCGCAACATTCACTGAGGCCGATTGGCACGCGCGGCAAGCGGCGGCGATTGATGTATCGGGCAATCAATTCGGCGTCGGCCGTGAATTGTTTGGCTTAATGCGCGCTCAAGTCGGCAGTGCCGAGCACGGTGCAAGTGCTTTGTTTACACAATCTGGGGAGCCATACTAATGCGGGCACTCGTGGCCGATATTGGCGGCACTAATGCACGTTTTGCGCTGACTGACTTGCAATCGCAAACGCCGGTGATCTTGCAAGAAAAATCCTTAGCCGCTGCCGATTACGCCAGCTTGCAACATGCTGCAGAGCACTATCTCAGCACGGTGCAATGCCAGCCTAAATATGCGGCGATTGCGGTTGCAGCACCGGTTTCTAGCGATGAAATACGCTTGACCAATCGTGCGTGGTCGTTTAGCCAGCGCGAGTTGCAAACGGCGCTAAAGCTTGAAAAGCTAACCGTGCTCAATGATTTTGGCGCGGTTGCGCACGCGGTTAGCGCGTTCACTGATGCGGATCGGGTTGTGCTTTACGGTGATGCAAACAGTGAGCTTAGCGGGCCGATCAGCGTGATTGGCCCCGGCACTGGCTTAGGCGTGGCACTGCTGGTTGGCAGCGCAAAAACCGGCGAATGGCACGTGGTGGAAACCGAGGGCGGACACATTAGCTACGCGCCGTTGGGTGAAGAAGAACACGCGATTGAGCGCTGGTTTACCGCGCGTTTTGGTCGCACCTCGAACGAACGTTTGCTCAGTGGTGCCGGGCTTTCGCATATTGATGCAGCGCTTTCCGGCGCGGACCATCCAAGCCTACAACCGGCGCACCAACCGTTGCGTGAGGCCGCCGAGATTGTCGCTGCGGCACTGGACGGCCATGATTTATTGGCGCGCAAGACCTTGGCCAGATTTTGTGCCGTGCTCGGCAGTGTGGCGGGCGACACCGCACTCATACACGGCGCGCGGACGGTAGTAATTGCCGGTGGCATCGTGCCGCGCTTTATTCCGTTTTTACGCAGCAGCGCCTTTCGCGAGCGCTTTTTAGCCAAAGGTAGATTCGCCGCATATTTGGAATCAGTGGCGATCCATATTGTTGCGCATCCGCATCCTGGCCTGCTGGGGGCGGCGGTGGCATTGCGGGCGAAGGATTTCTAGTCGGCCGGCGATAATTCCGCATCAAATAATCATTTCACTTTGTTGCGTTAGACTAGTGGTGCAGAAAAGGAATCAAAATGTCTAGCGCTTTAAAAAATCCCCAGGTTAGCGAAGCCGAATATTTAAGCGCTGAATTAACCAGCCAAGACAAACACGAATTTATCAGCGGACAGGTTTTTGCGGTTGCTAAAGAATCCATTCGTCACAATCAAATTTCTGTAAATATTGCGATTGCGCTTCGCTTAAAAGCGTCAAATCGATGCCGAGTCTCAATTGCTGACGTTAAGTTCAAAGCCAACCAGCTGTGTTACTACCCCGATGTCATGGTGTCGTGTGCGCCGAAGTCACACGAATATTGTGAATCGCAGCCCTGTTTGATCGTCGAAGTGCTAAGCGAGTCTACCGAAAGTATTGATCGCGGCGAAAAGTTGCACAACTACCAAAAAGCGCCAGAACTTGAGGCTTATTTGCTGGTTTCACAAAAAGAACGCCGGGTAGATGTATTCAAACGTATTGGCACATTTTGGCGTTTTGAAAGTGTGACGTATGGCGGTGAAATTGAGCTGAGCTGCCCGGAAATGACGCTTTCGCTGGAGGCGATTTATCAGGGGGTAGAAGTTGGCAATGGCGAGACTTTGCGTGC
>JAYVAQ010000682.1:0-2900 GCA_043750875.1 Rhodanobacteraceae bacterium | reverse complement strand
CCAGCACACGATTTTTCTTGGTGCGTACCTATTGGCACGCAATGCTTGCATGCCGCTGGTGCCGCATTAGCTTTCAAACTGCGCAATGAGCCGCGTGTGGCCGTGGCCTGTGTGGGCGATGGTGGTTCCTCAAAAACCGATACCAATGCCGCCATCAATGCCGCCGGCGCGTATAAACTGCCGTTTGTGCTGTGTATCATCAATAATCAATGGGCGATTTCGGTGCCGCGCGATGCGCAAACAGGCGCTGAAACCTTGGCTCAAAAAGGCCTTGCGGGTGGTTTAGAATGCCTGCAAGTAGATGGCAACGATATTATTGCGGTTAAAGCGGCGGTTGAATTCGCCGTTAAACGTGCGCGCCATGGCCATGGCGGAACGGTCTTGGAGCTGATCACCTATCGCCTATCTGACCATACCACCGCCGATGATGCGCGCCGCTATCGCGATGACGAGCAAGTTAAGCAAGCTTGGACACGCGAGCCACTCAAGCGTTTGAAAAATTATTTAATGGCCAAATCGTGGTGGTCTGATGAGCAAGAAGCCGATTGGATTCTGCAAAGCAATGCCTGGGCAGATGAAGAAGTGAATGCCTATTTAGCCACAACAGTACAACCGGTAGAGGCGATGTTCGATTTCTTATATGCCGAACTGCCGCACGATGTTGCCGAACAGCGCGAACAGCTACTGCAATGGGAGCAACGCTAATGGCTGCAATCACCTTGATTGAAGCGCTAACGCAGGCAATGGCGTATGAAATGCGCATTGATCCAAACGTGTTAGTGCTGGGCGAAGATGTGGGTGTGAATGGCGGCGTGTTTCGCGCTACTTCTGGCCTCATTCAAGAATTCGGGCCGCATCGTATTATCGACACTCCCTTAGATGAAACGACCATTGCCGGGCTTTCGGTTGGCCTAGCCGCGCAAGGCATGAAGCCAATTGCCGAAGCGCAGTTCGACGGTTTTATGTATCCGATGGTTGACCATATCATCTGCCATGCCGCGCGTATGCGGCATCGCACGCGTGGGCGTTTAAGTTGCCCAATGGTGTTGCGCATTCCGTGGGGCGGCGGCATTCGCGCACCTGAGCACCATTCCGAAGCCAATGAATCGATTTTCACCAATGTGCCCGGCTTGCGAGTGGTGATGCCTTCCTCGCCACAGCGCGCTTATGGCTTGTTGCTGGCCGCCATTCGCGACCCTGACCCCGTGGTGTTCTTCGAGCCCAAACGCATTTACCGGCAATACAAAGAAGAGGTGCCAGACGATGGCGAAGCCCTGCCCTTGGATGTTTGCTTCGTGTTACGCGATGGTTCGGATGTCACCTTGGTTACCTGGGGCTCGCAAGTAAAAGAAACGCTAGAAGCCGCCGATGCCTTGGCTGCCATTGGCATTAGCGCTGAAGTGATTGACGTGGCCACCATTAAGCCACTCGACTTCGACACCATTCATGAATCGGTCAAAAAAACCGGCCGCTGCGTGATTGTGCATGAAGCGCCACGCACAGCAGGTTTTGGCGCAGAAATTGCTGCGCAATTGGCCGAAAAAGCCATGTTCGATTTAGTCGCGCCAGTGGAGCGCGTGACTGGCTATGACACCCACATTCCTTTGTATCGTTTGGAAATGAAATACTTGCCAAGCGTTGAAAAAATTCTAGCTGCGGTTAAACGCACACTGGCAGTGAGCTGACTATGACCGACATTAAAACGTTTTATCTTCCCGATCTTGGCGAAGGCTTGCCAGATGCCGAAATTGTTGAATGGCATGTGCAAATTGGCGATGTAGCTGTGTTGGATAAACCCTTGGTGTCGATGGAAACCGCCAAAGCGGTGGTGGAAATCCCCTCGCCATTTTCCGGCAAAGTCATCAGGCTGGCTGGCAAAGCTGGCGATGTGGTTTTAACCGGCGCGGCCTTGATTGAGATTGAGCTTGACCCGAATCTGCCACAGCGCGCTGATGCCCAAGATACCGGGCATCATCATGGTGCGCCGCATGTGGAATCGCCCACTCCCCCAGCCCCTCTCCCACTGGGAGAGGGTGGCGAGCAAAGCGAGCCAGGTGAGGGCGATGATGCAGGTACAGTAGTCGGCGCCATGGAAAGCTCAAACGCAATTCGTAGCGAACAAGCTATTGCCATTGGCGGCGTGAAAGCCATGCCTGCGGTGCGGGCACTGGCGAAAAAATTGAAGGTTGATTTAAGCCAAGTGCGCGCCAGTAACGCAGACGGTGTGATCACCATGGCTGATGTGAAAAACGCGGCAGCGAATCCTTCTATGTATGCGCCTGTCGCAAAACCGCCCGTAGGAGCTCCTTTAGGCGCGATAGCATCATATGCGCCCACTCCCCCAGCCCCTCTCCCTCAGGGAGAGGGTGGCGTGCGTAGCGCGTCGGGTGAGGGCGATGATACCGAACAACCCATCCGCGGCGTGCGCCGTAATATGCTGCGCACCATGAGCGCCGCGCATGCCGAAGTGGTTCCCACCACATTAATGGACGATGCCGATTTGAATGCTTGGCCAGCTGGTGAAGATATTACCGTGCGAACCATTCGCGCCTTGGCTACTGCGGCAAAATTTGAACCGGCATTAAATGCCTGGCTAAATGCCAAAGCAGGCACACTACGCCGACACAGCGCGGTGCATATTGGCATTGCAGTAGATTCGCCCGATGGCTTATTTGTTCCGTCACTTAAACATTGCGATACCCGCGACGCGTTGCAAATCCGCAGCGAACTGAACCGCCTGCGCGATGGCGTGAAAACTCGCAGCTTGCCGCCGGAGGAACTCAGCGGCTACACATTGATGTTCTCCAACTTCGGGGTATTCGCCGGAAAATATGCCACACCGATGGTTGTTCCACCGTGTGTGTGCATTGTTGGCACAGGGCGCTTATATCACGCAGTGG
>JAYVAQ010000681.1:0-2023 GCA_043750875.1 Rhodanobacteraceae bacterium | reverse complement strand
GACCAGTGGCATGGAAATATCAGGAAACTTACTAATTGCTAGTTTGCTGTAGCCAAAAAGCCCGGCGCCGCACAGAATGACGAACAGCAAAATCGCCGGCATCGGGCGCGCAATCGCCCACGCGGATAAATTAAACCCGCCACTGCGATCTTGACTCATTGTGCGTCAGCCTTTTCCACAGGCGGTGAACCTACAGGCGCTGCGGCAAATACTTCGACCTTGTCGCCATCCGTTAGAAAGCCGCCGCCCTCAGCCACTACGCCGGTGGCCACATCAAGCCCGGAAACCACCTCGACACTGCGTTCCAGCGTCGCACCCAGTTGCACCTGTTTTTGGCTAACGACGCCGTCTTTTTCAATAAACACATAGCTATACCCATCGCGCTGCACAATCGCGGTGGCGGGCAAAACCAATCCACTGCGGCTGCCCAATACGATACGGCCTTGCGCAAAAGTACCGACGCGCAGCCCCGTATCTTCCGGCACATTCGCATACACCAGGCCGGTGCGGCTTTGCATCTGTAGCCCGGCGTCAATCGCGCGAATCGTGCCCTCAACATGGGCTTTCTCGGTGTTAACTTGCACGATATCGCCTACTTTCACGCGTAAAAAATCATTCGCGCTCAGTTCCGCACGCCATTCCAGGGCACCATTTTTAATCATGCGCAGCAGCTCCGCACCGCCTACAACCACAGTTCCCGGTTGAACATCGCGCGTGCTAATAATGCCGTCGCTGGGTGCTTTTAAGGTGGCAAAACTTAAGCGCAGCTCGGCTGCCTGCAGCGCCGCATTGGCGATCTCGATACCCGCTTGCGCGTTCAAAAACGCCGCAGTCACTTGATCGGTATCGCTTTGACTGGTTAGGCCGCGCTTGCGTAGCTCAGCGCCGCGTTTTGCATTCGCCTGAGCTACTGTCAAATTCGCCTGCGCTTGTTTGGCTTGCGCACGCACCTGAACCAGCTCGACTTGCAGCGTGCGGTCATCCAAGCGCAACAACACCTGCCCCGCTTTCACCCGCTGGCCGACATCAACCAAAACTGAGTTGACGCGCACCCCAGATAGTTCGACACCTAACAACACTTCTTCGCGCGCTGCAATCGTACCACTGGCACGAATGTCGTCACTGATCGGTGCTTGTTGTGCATGGACCAGGGTTACCTTCAGCGAAGGCTTGCTCGCTTGGGCGGGCTCGGCTGGCTTGGTGCAAGCGCTCAGCAGCAGCGCCAAACTTAAGGCTAAGGCAAGTTGCAAACGGGTGCGGTGTAGTTGCGCCATTTGGACTGAAATTCGTGGTTGCATTATTCTTCTCGGTGATTGCTCGGGCTGAGATCAAAACCACTGAAAACGTGGTGGCTCCCACGAATTCGTGGTGTCGTCATTGCGAACGCAGTGAAGCAATCTTTGTGCGCCGCGAACGAAATGCGAGATTGCTTCGCTTTGCTCGCAATGACGAATTCGCACCCGACTGTGCTTTACTTAACCGCGTCAATAAAAAACATATATTCCTGCGCGACTTGTGCCAGGCGATCAAAGCGTCCGGAGCGCCCGCCGTGGCCGGCTTCCATGTTGACTTTGAATAACAGCGGATTTTTGTCGGTTTTCAGATGGCGCAGTTTTGCCACCCATTTCGCGGGTTCAAAATATTGCACCTGGGAATCATGCAAACCAGTGGTGACAAACAGCATCGGGTGATTCTGTGCGCGCACTTGATCGTAGGGCGAGTAGCTCAGCATGTAGTCGTACGACGCTTTTTGCTTGGGGTTGCCCCATTCGTCAAACTCGCCGGTGGTCAGTGGAATCGACTCATCCAACATGGTGGTGACGACATCGACGAAGGGCACGTGTGCGGTAATAGCGCGGTATTTTTCCGGTGCCATATTCACAATCGCTCCCATCAACAAGCCCCCCGCACTGCCCCCAGCGGCGACGATCTTATCTTTCGCGCCAAAGTTGTTTTGCACTAGAAAATCGGTGACATCAATAAAATCGGTGAAGGTATTGATTTTCTTTAACAGCTTGCCGTC
>JAYVAQ010000680.1:0-6194 GCA_043750875.1 Rhodanobacteraceae bacterium | reverse complement strand
TACCCATTGCCTCACTTAAATCCAACCTCGGGCATTTGATTACGGCCGCCGGTGCGGCCGGAATTATCAAGTTAACTGAGGCGATGCGCGCGCAGGTGCGCCCGCCCAGTTTGCCGGTGGAAAACGTGACAAGCGCGTTGCGCGATTCGCCATTTCGGCTGCTGCAACACGCCGAGCCATGGCAGTTAGCAACCGGTCAACGTGTGCGCATTGCCGCGATCTCGGCGTTTGGTTTTGGTGGCAATAATGCGCATCTGATTTTATCTGAAAATGATCCTGAGCTCAGCGCTGCGGGCTTAGCTATGACTGAACCTGCAGAAGATGCCATTGCAGTGGTGGGCATCGGTGCTATTGCAGGCACTGCCGCGAATCGCGCGCAACTGTCAGAGGCGTTTTTTTTGCAAGCTTCCTTACGTAATCAGGATGGCAACGGCGCGATTGCTGAGTTAAATCTGGAAATGACCGGCCTGCGTTTTCCGCCGCGTGATTTGGCGCAAACCTTGCCGCAACAGCTGGCTATTTTGCACGCCACGCGCGCAGCGTTGTTTGAATTAGACGTAGCGCCGGGCACAAACACCGCGGTGTTTATTGCCATGGAACCAGACGCTGAAGTGGCGCGCTTTGGTACGCGCTGGCGCCTGGATACAACTGACGTCAACGCGCAAAATGCAGTGATAGCACCCTTGGAAGCGGCTGGCGTGATTGGCTGCATGCCAAATATTCCGGCGAATCGGATCAGCGCGCAGTTTGACTTCACCGGCCCATCATTTACGCTGCAATCGGGCGCTGAAGTTGGCGCTGCGGCCAGCACCGATGCCGGGCTAAACGCCCTGCACATTGCCGCGCGCGCTTTGCGCCGGTTCGATGTTGATGCGGCTGTGGTGGGCGCGGTCGATTTTTGCCGTGAATCCGTAACCGTTGCGGCCGGAAACAGCGACCCCGCGGATGCCGCCGTGGCTGTGGTGCTGAAGCGTTTGCCGGATGCGATACGAGATGGCAATCGAATATATGCGCTATTGGATGAGCTGCCGGAGACAGCAATGGTTCCAGCGCAACATCTCTTAGCCCCTCGCGTCACCCCGGCGAATGCCGGGGTCCATGGAACGGAAGCAGCGAAAAGCAAAAATCACACCGCCGAGCTAAATTTCGGTCACGGCTCCGATTCGATCCTGGACCCCGGCGTTCGCCGGGGTGACGATTCGATCCTGGACCATCAGCGCAGCCGGGGTGACGCGGGCCTTGTAGAAACGTATGTGCGCACGCAGCTGGGCAATTGCGGCGCGGCTAAGGGTTTGCTGCAGATCGCGCTGGCCTGCATGAGCCTGCATCATCGACGACTCCCCGGCGGCGTGCCTTGGCTTTCCGCGCAGCGTCGCCAGCTGGAATTTCGTGTGGCTGGCACACCTGACTTGCGACTTTCCGAAGCGATCTCGCACGGGCCGCGTGCTGAAACTGCTGGGACTAAGCTGTATTTTTTTTCCGGTGCAGACAAGGCGGCGGTATTGGCCGCGCTGATCGCTGGGCGCAACAGTACGGCAGATGCCACCGCAAATTTTGGCCCCGCCCGTTTGGTGTTAGTGGCCAACCCGTCTGAATTCGAGCAGGTACGTGCGCGCGCTACCCTGCATCTGCAAACCGGCGCGCCAGCCGGTAGCGCGGTACATTTTTGCGCCGAACCCGTGCTGGGCGATATCGCCTTTGCTTTCGCCGGGGCCGGTGCAGGCTATTCTGGCATGGGTTTGGATCTAGTTCGGCAAATGCCGCAGCTGCAAGAGCTGCTAAAGCTGCGCAGCCAGCGATTATTGACCGCGCTCGATTGGGCGTTTGCCGATGTGCAACCGCAACCCACGGCGCTACAGCAACTTTGGGGCGCCTCCGCATTATCGCAGCTGCATTTGGAGCTGACCCAAGGCGTACTGGGCTTACAGGCCGATGCCTGGCTAGGCTATTCCTCGGGCGAAACCAATGCCTTGGTCGCCGCTGGCGTTTGGCGTGACCCGGATGCACTAATGGCGGAAATGGCCGACAGTGGTTTGGTTACGCATTTGTTAGGCGGCGAATTCAGCGCCGTACAAGAACTTTGGCAGCGTCCAGTGCATTGGGCTAGCTGGACCGTGCTAGCACCGGTTGAACAGGTGCGAGCTGCGCTGGTCGGGCTGGAGCGCGTGCATCTTGCGATTATTAATAGCGATGCGGATTGCTTGATTGCCGGTGAAGAAGCTGGCTGTGACGAGCTGGTGCGGCGCATTGGTGCGAATCGCTGTTTGCGCTTGATTTACCCGCTGGCCGTGCACGTGCCGGAGCTGGACGCGGTGGCGGCAGAATGGCTGGCGCTACATCAGCGCGAATGCTTTTCCCCACGTACCGGCAAAATCTATTCCACCGCATTCGCGCGCAGCTACACGCCCGAACCTGAAGCCTGTGCCGCGGCCATCTTGGCGCAAGCGAACACCACGTTGGATTTGCGCCCGCTGGTTTTGCGCGCCTGGGACGATGGCGCGCGCATTTTTATCGAACACGGCCCCGGCGGCAGTTTTGGCCGCGCCATTCGCACTATTTTGGGCGAGCGAAATGCGCTGGTGGTCAGCCTAGATCGCAAAGTTAAGCCGGGTGAAGACGGCTTTGCCGCCACGCTGTCGGCGATTGCGGCATTGCTAGCGGCAGGCGTGACTATGCAGTATGCCCGGCTGGCCAATATGCTAGCGCCGGTCGCGCAATTGCCGGAGCCACAGCGGCGCTTGGTTATTCCCGGGCATTGGCCGGTGCTGCATTTGGCGCCGCAACCAATTACGAAAGCGAAAATTTTGACTCTCACCGTCCAACTTATGCAGCCAGCACCCCGTTTACCGCCCGTGCTCAACAACATTGCTTTTGCCGATGAGCTAAGCGTAACGCCAAGTGCCGTGGCAGCTAGCACGTCGCCAGCGCCAATAGCGCCGCTTGTGATTACGAATGCGCCCCTATCCACGGTGCCCTCTGCGCCAAATCCAGCCGTCGCCGATCAGCTTGCCTACATGGCCAGCGCGCACCAGCAGTATTTGGCGCTACAGGGCCAAAGCCACGCGCACTTCATGCGGCTGCGTTTGCAGGCGCAGGAATTATTGTTTGGTACGGCGAATGCGCCCTTGGATTCGGTGCAGAGTTATGTGCTGGAACCCTTTCGCCCTGAGCATGTCGAATCTCTTCCCGCTGAAGTAAAAGAATCCGTTCGCCCTGAGCTTGTCGAAGGGCAGAGCCACAAGCGCGCTAACGAAGCGCAGTCCCAAGGCGTGCAACTTGAAGCGCTTACTTCAGCGCAGAATGTCTTCAGCGCCAAGGAAAGTCCAGGCACTCCAGGCGGCCCCACCTTCACCCGCGAACAATTGCTGATTCACTCTGACGGCCTAATTTCCGAAATATTCGGCAAGCAATTTCAAGCGCAGGATCAATATCTGCGCCAAGTGCGCATGCCCAAACCGCCGCTGCTGCTGGCGGATCGCGTGTTAGGCATTGCGGGCGCGCCCGCGCAAATGGGCTTGGGGCGCATCTGGACCGAAACTGACGTCGGCAGCCAAGATTGGTATCTGCATCAAAATCATATGCCGGCCGGGGTCATGATTGAGGCCGGGCAAGCCGATTTGATGCTGATTTCCTATCTTGGGGTGGACGCGCGCAATCGCGGCGAGCGGGTTTATCGCTTGTTAGGCTGCGAACTAACCTACCACGGTGATTTGCCAATTGTGGGCGATACCTTGAGATTCGATATTGCGCTCGACGGCCACGCCGCGCAGGGCGATGTGCGGCTGATGTTTTTCCACTACGACTGCGTCAATACCGATGCGCGAGGTAACGCGCGTCCGCAGCTTTCCGTGCGCCAGGGTCAGGCCGGGTTTTTCACCGATGCCGAACTGGCTGAGTCAGCAGGTTGTTTGTGGGCTCCGGAAAGTCAAATGATCGTGGCACGGCCAACTTTGGATGCGCCGCTGGTCGAGTGCCAATTGCGCGCGCTTGATCAAACCCGCGTACGCGCTTTTGCCAACGGCGACACCGCTGGCTGTTTCGGCCCCGGTTTTGAATGGGCACGCACGCACACGCGCAGCCCCAGCATTGCGAACTGCACCGTCCACACCGCCAAAGATTCCACGTTGCTGCTGGATCGCGTGAGTGACTTAGCTCTGCACGGCGGCCCCTGGCAGCGCGGCTATTTGCGCGCGGAGCTGGATATCTATCCGGACCAATGGTTTTTTGCAGGTCACTTTAAAAACGATCCGTGCATGCCCGGCACCTTAATGTTTGACGCGTGCTTGGCAGCGATGGCGATTTATTTGGCCGCCTGCGGCTACACGCTCAAGCGCGATGGCTGGCGTTTCCAGCCGGTACCGGAATTGAAGTATCAACTGCAGTGCCGCGGTCAAGTCACACCAAGCTCAAACCTATTGGTGACCGAGGTTTTTGTCGAGGAACGCATCGCTGGGCCGATTCCCACCGTGTATGCAGATTTGCTTTGCACAGTCGATGGCCTAAAAGCATTTCACGCGCGCCGCGTCGCATTGCAGCTGGTGCCGGATTGGCCCATGACGAACGCGCCAACGCTAGCAAACCAGCGTGCGGACGAGTTTGTGTTTGACGAAAATAGCCTGCTCGCCTGCGCCTTGGGCCGGCCATCAGCGGCGTTTGGATCCATGTATCAACGTTTTGATGGCCCCACCCGCGTCGCGCGCTTACCCAGCCCGCCGTATCACTTTATTAGCCGTATCGAGCAAGTGCATGGCCCGATTGGGGTTATGCAAGCGGGTGCGCGCGTGGTGGCTGAGTATGATTTGCCCGAGTCAGTCTGGTATTTGGATCAAAACAGTTGCAGGCGGATGCCATTCGCGGTGCTGTTAGAAGCGGCGCTGCAGCCCTGCGGATGGCTGTCCAGCTATGTCGGCTCGGCCTTGAGTGTTGATGAGGAAGTCGGCTTTCGCAACTTAGATGGCGAGGGCGTTGTCGCAATGGAACTGCTCGGCGGCGGCGGCACGCTGCGCACCGAAGTCGAGCTGTTAGCAGTGTCAGCAACGGCGGGGATGATTATCGAAACCTTCGCGGTGCGCTGCACGCTAGCGGGGCGCGAGGTTTATACGCTAAAGACTGTGTTTGGCTTTTTCCCGCCCGCAGCGCTCGCCGCGCAAGCGGGCTTGCCCATTACCGCGCCACATCGGGAGTTTTTCGCACGAGCGGCGAACAGCGCGATTGATCTGCGGCTCAATCCGCCCGCATTCTTTGCGCATCCTAGCTTGCGCTTGGCAGGTCCCATGCTGCGCATGATTGATCGCATTGACGGCATTTGGCCCAGCGGCGGTGCTGCTGGATTGGGGCAATTGCGCGCGGTCAAAGAAGTGGATATCAATGAGTGGTTTTTTAAAGCGCATTTCTTTCAAGACCCGGTGCAGCCAGGTTCCTTGGGCTTAGAAGCGATGCTGCAGGCGCTGCAGTGCTGGGCGATTTTGCAAAATTTGGGCGCCGGCATCGTTGCACCACGCTTTGAAACCATTGCTCTGGAACGAAAGCACACGTGGAAATATCGCGGCCAAGTATTGCCGCACCATAAGCTAGTGCACACCACGCTTGAAATCACCGAACAAGGCGTGGACGCACGCGGTATTTATCTGTGTGCCAGCGCCAGCCTTTGGGCCGATGGCCAGCGCATCTATGAAGCAAACGGTTTGGGCTTACGCATTGTTTCCGGCGATGACTGAGGTGCAAGTAAATCCAGTGTTCGTACGTATCCAAGTCGCGCGCGTAGCGCACATGCTAAAAGACGCGTCAAGTGCGCCAGACACCTGGCTCTCCGCGTCTGAACTGGCGCGTCTACAGCGTCTAAAAATAGCGAATAGACGCGATCAATTTCTGAGCGGGCACTGGCTGGTGCGCTTTTTATTGAGCCAACATTTTGGCACGCCGCCCAGCGCGTGGCAGCTAGTTGAACGCACAAATTTGCCGCCTGCGGTGCTGGGTTTTGATGACGTGCAAATCTCCATTAGCCACAGCGGCGAATGGGTTGCCGCCGCGATCTCGAATGGCGCAATCGGCATTGATCTAGAACAACGCCGCGCCCGCGCCGGGTTACTGCGTTTTCAGCACCTTTTGCTGGCGCAAGACGAAGCCCCAGACAGTCTAGATTTGGATCAGCTATTACAGCGTTGGATGGCAAAAGAAGCCTGGGTAAAGCGCCA
>JAYVAQ010000679.1:0-7062 GCA_043750875.1 Rhodanobacteraceae bacterium | reverse complement strand
CCAACTTTGGTGCCAATAGGCTCAAGCCAAACGCGACGCAAACCGCGATCCACAGCGCAAGTAAGCTCGCGGGCGCAAAGCGCTGCCAAAAGCCGACCGCACTGGCGTTGCCCGCCAATAGTGCAATCAAAACAATCACCTCCGCGGCTGCCATTAACATCAGCAGCGCACCGGGCGTCAAAAAACCAGGTAGCCACGGATGTTGCTGAGTAGGATATTTCTTAGCCTGAGGTTGCGGCGCGTCACCCGGCATAGTTAATTAACTTTCGGCCCAGCTTGTGCGCTAAGCAGCGCGAGCCTTACATCCACCGCATCATTTGCATTTGGATGCGCCGCTAAATAGCTCGATAAATCTTCGCGCGCTGCATAGTGCGCGCCGACTTCGACATACAATAAACCGCGATCACGTCGCTCATACACCGAACCGGTCATTTGCACCAAGCGGTGCACCACTCGCAAGGCCCGCAGATGATCTTTTTCGCCGCGATACAACGATTTCAGATTATTCAACATGCGAATCAGCACGGTTTTGTTGTCGCAAGGTGTCAGCATGCGAAATAACTCGTCTTCACTGGGTGCCTCTATTTCACCAGAGCCACTCGCGCGAAACTTGAGTTCGTCAGCACCAATGCTTTTGCCGCGATTAAATGGGTCGATAATGATTAAGCCGCCCTCAACCGGCACGCGTACCAAAAAATGTCCAGGAAAGCTAACGCCGGACAAATCCACACCCAAACTGCGGCCCAGTTCAATATAGATCACCGCCAAACTAATCGGAATGCCGAGTTTGCGCTCCAATACATCGTTTAAATAGCTGTTGCGCGGGTTGTAATAGTCCAGAAAATTCCCGGTAAATCCATGCGTTTCAAATAAAAAATGATTCAGCGATTTAAGCCGCGCCAACGGCCCGCTTTGCCCACCTGCGGCCAAGTCAGCCGCTTGCGCAAGCTGCTCAAATTGGCTGCGGATGGCGGCAACATCAAGTGCTGGGTATTCGTCCATGGCAATCAAAAGCGAGGCGTCCAACAGCGATATTTGATCATCTTGTGCCTCGCACAGCCAACGCCAAGGGTCGGGCTGCACGAACATCTGCGCCTGGGCACTAGGAGCGCCAGAAGTATTAGCGTAGGTCGACACTTAACTTATCGCCCGGCACCACACCGATCTCTGTTGCGCGCCCTGCGGCCAACTCCAACACGTATTTTGCCGGGCCTTCACTTGCATAACTTGGGCACTGCGAAGGTGCTAACGAACACGGTGGCACCGAAAGTGCGCTGCTGACTAGCTTTAAATCTTGATCAAAATACAAAATATCGAGCGCGATCTTGCAGTTGTGCATCCAAAAAGCGCGCGGTTGCTCGTCATCAAAAATAAACAACATACCCGCATCCGGCGCTAAGGATTCGCGAAACATCAAACCACGTGCGCGCGTGGCATCGTTCGTGGCCAGCTCAACGCTAAATTTTTGCCCCTTGAGCTCGACGCTATCGCTAAATTTTGGGCACCCTGCAAGCATCACCGTTGCCACCATACAAGCCGATACTGCGCGAACGTTCATAGTCGTTCAACCGCTTTAAATGGACACTCTTTTGCCCGCGCACGCGCTTGCGCGGCACCGTCAACATTGAGCCGCGCGTTCCTAGCTTCAGCAATAGTCAGCCAATTGCGCACACACAGCGGCCCGGTCTGCGCGCTCGCATCAAAGGATTTTTGCGCCAAAACTTCCGCCATTGCAAATCCATCCGAATGCAATTGCGCCTCTGCTTTGAACTGGATCACCACCGGATTCGTCGGCTCAATCTGCTCCGCTTGTAAAGTCATTGCATGCGCTTGCGCATGCGCTCCGGCGGCGTCGGCATCCTGGATTTTTTGCAACAAAATCGTGACGGCGGGGTTTTGCACCGGCTCAATCACCAATACATCGCCCGCCTTTGCTGCTGCCAGTCGAATTTCCGCGACTAGATCGCGTTTCGGTGCGACAACGACGGGAATAGGCTCGGGTGCGGCTTCAAAAAAGCTGCATGCACCCAAAGTTAGTGTGAACACCAATACAGAAAAAGCGTGCTTCATGGAGTGCGGTCTAATCAGTTCAGATTGCTTAGTTTAGCGAAATTTGCATTCGCTTGAGCGCAGTTTGCGAATTCCAAAAATCCGCTTGCTTGAAATCTGCCATCCAGATACAGTGTGCAATCAAGCACACAAAATAGTTTTTATGCGAACCCCTAATTTATGGCTGCCGCTCATCGCGGTCAGCTTTTTTTCCAGCCTGTCATGCGCCGCCACCATTCAAAGTTTTGGCATTGCGCCGAACAATCCTTTGCCGGGCGATCTAGTGACCGCCTTTTTTCAAATAGACAGCAGCACACCCGTCGGCGCGGCAGGCGTTTGGATCGACGGGATCGAACAATGCCAAGCTTTTGCGGAGCATGGCTTTTACGCCTGCGCATTCAGCGTGCCGCATGGCGGTCGTTTCAATTACGAGCTGCGTTTTCGTGACGCAAACGGTACGTTGACGTCCAGCGCACAGCAGGCACTGTCAGGCGGCTTGCGCATCATGAAATTTCAGCCAGAAGTCGTACAGGCAGGCCGATCCGCTATTATTTTCGCCAAGCTGGATTACTTCCACCCCGCCGCCGTACCGCAGCCGCAGGGGCAAATTGAGATCGCGACTTTGGACGGCGCGCAGCGCTGCACGATCCAATTGCCGCAACAAACGCACTGCCAAATATTGTTTAACCAAGCCGGGCGCTTTCCGCTGCGTGCAAGTTATTCGGGGGATGCTAGCTATCCGGCATTGACCAGCGCGGTCAGCGAAATAAGCGTCGCTAATCCAAAACTCGATCACGTTGTTTATGCAAATGAGGCGCCGCTGGGGCCGATTGTTCCCGGAAATACTCGGACAGGATTTTTTTATAACCCTCCAAGCGTAAATACCGATGGCAATTGGCGTTTATCCCGCCCAAGCGACACGACCGACTACAACGTTGGGACGGCCATTCCTCTGTTTAAGTGGAATGCTAATAACCAGTCTTTCTTTGGCCCAAGCGCCGTTTTCAGTTCAGCACAAAACAATAGCTTTGCCACAACAACCCCGCGCGGCGAGCAGACGCTTTATTCTACGAAGGGCACAATTCGCGCACTGAGCGCACTTAAAAATGATTTGGTTTATACAGAACTGGCACTCGCAGCATCAGATACCAACAACCGCCCGGATTGGTATCGAAGGCGAACCAATTCCTACAACTACGAATGGTTGAGCAAAAAAGCAGATGGCACGGCGTTGCCGCAAGGACTACCAGAAACCGTGTTTGGGACAACTCAGGTTATTTTTAACGCCGATTCAATCGCTTTTAATAGCAGTGAGAACGGCATCGTCGCTGACGACCAAGATGGCTTGCCAGACACCTTTATTGCACGCGCTGGTCAACCAACCATACGGTTGCCCCTGCCTGCCAACCGGACGTCGGCGACGCGCCCAATTGCACTCAATGTAGGTTCTGATCAACTGCTTTTTGATACTTATTTGGCGTTAACAGCGGATGATATAGACCCAAATACCGATATCTATTTGTATGACCTAAGAACCTTTCAGTATCGCCGCATCTTCAATTTCATCGCGAACGGCACCGTTAATACACCCTTTTTTGCACCCGATGGCGCAATTGTTGGACGTAAGCCCGTCAACAATTCGCTTATCGTGCGGCCTTCGCTGGGGCCAAGTCGGGAATTGCCACTTTCTTCTATGGCTGCATCACTTTCCCTTTCAGGCGTATCGCGTTTGGGGCAAGCAATGTTGTTTGACGCACGCGACAGCCGTTTAACTGTGGATTTGAATACTGGCGTGGAACGTCTAAGTTTCGGGCGTGTCCAAAGCGATGAACGCCTGTTGCAAACACAAAAGTTAGCCTTGAACGAGAGTGGTAACCGTTTACTGACATTTAAGCCGTCCGAATTAATGACGCTTAATTCCGACGGCACGGGACGCAGCGCCATTACTGCCGCCGAAGTGCAATCCATTCGCCTAGATGACGACGCAAACTACGTTGCGTTCTCAAGCTATGAAGCATTGATTCCCGAAGATACCAATCAAACCAAAGACGTCTACGAATGGGACCAACGCAACAACCAGCTACGTCGCTTGAGCCGTCGCCCTGATGGCATGCAAACGACACAGCTAAGCGAACTTCTGGCCTATTCAAGGCGCGCAGGTATCGCCCTCGTTTCTATGCATAGCCCCGACATACCGTTCGCAAATGGAGCGCTAAATTTAGCCCGTATTGATTTACTCAGTGGCGCAGTAATTCCGGTAACGGGTGTACCCGCTATCTCTATCCAGACTTACGCCTCTGCATTGGGTGCCAGTCGCAATACCCGCTGGGCAGTCATGCCCTCAATCGACGGCATTGCGCGTGTAGATACGCAATCGGGTGCCACTGAATTGCTTGAAAGCCGCGTTGACAGTGATCTAGATAACGTTTACGTCGCCGCTATTTCTGACAATGGCGACAAAATTTTAGTGGCCGGGTATACGAACAATCAAAATCAAATTCAAGTTCGATTGCTAAATTTGACCACCAACACTGCCAGTTTGGTATTTCAAGCGGACCAAAACGATAACGATGTCAGCATGCGTATTTCAGCCGATGGTCGTCACGCACTTGTCGCGGCGCGCCAATTTTTTGCCTGCGATTTTACCTGCCCTCCGTCAATACCGGTGCCAAACAAATTATTTGTATTCGATTTAGAACGTGGATTAGTGAGCGAACAAATTGCCAATGTATCGCAGCACAGCTACGATTTTTCTGGGGATGCTAGCGTAATCGCATGGGCAGCTTTCAATACCAGCGGCTTCGACGACCACGTTGAAACTGGCGATGTCACGTTCCGTGAAAACCCATATTTTAGGCGGACAAGCTACACCAGCATCATTCGCACCTTGCCGTCACAACCTAATTTAGCGCAGGACTTTCTGGTCGAAGCCGTGGTGAGCCACAAAGAAGCGG
The DNA here is from genome assembly GCA_043750875.1 of Rhodanobacteraceae bacterium. Taxonomy (GTDB): domain Bacteria; phylum Pseudomonadota; class Gammaproteobacteria; order Xanthomonadales; family SZUA-5; genus JANNYA01. Next base: position 2,059 of record JAYVAQ010000679.1, on the reverse strand, counting down.
GCCTCGCCCCAAGTGGCATCGTGCGTTTTGATGACGGCAATGGTGCCCAGTGTGATGGCGAATTGATCGCACAAGGCGAACTTGCCATCGCACGCTGCAGAATTTTGCCGAACGCACATGGGCTTTACTCAAAATCGCTGAGCGCGCCAGCGTCCAATTCGCCGCTGGCGCTATCACTAACAGCAAGCTATTTGGGGGATCGCCGTTACGGCGCAAGCCAAACGAATCGCAATACATCGGTCAGCAAGGTAACGCCAACAATGCGCTGGCTGGTCGCAAATCCGAGCACGGTACCTGAGGTCAGCGTGGGGATCGAGCTGGATGCGCTTGCAGGCGCAGCCTTCACCGGTAACGCTCGGATTACCTCGAACCTTGGGATTCCGTGCTTTCTAAGCGCGGTTGAAATCCAAGCGGGCAAGGGCTGCCGATTTTTTATTCCGTATGCCGACAGTTTCGCGTTTAACGCCACGCTCAACGATCCGATCTACACGCTGGGCACTGGCAACAGCATGTATTTAACTGTCGGCACGCCGGACAATTTTTTTGCGAATGGTTTTGAATAATGGTTTTGAATAAAGAGGGAAAATCATGAAGACAGCAATAAAGTTTTTAGCCGCATTTTTATGCACCCTGCCCTTTGCCGCATCCGCAGATTGGAACCTATTAATCGCGCCTGCAAACGTGACGACAGAATTGTCGGCGCCGGGCATCCTTGAATTGCGCGTCACCAACACTGGCACGGATGCAAGCCCAGCGATGGACTTGCAAGCAGGCTTATTGCTGCATTTGCTTCCCGATTATCAAATTGAGCCACTGAGTGGTGGCTGTGGCCCGTGGCGTGAAGATTCCTTTGCGCGCATTGAAATTCCCGCGATTGCGTCTGGCGGCAATCTAGTATGCCGCTACAGATTTACTGCGCTGCGCAGCGACAGCCAAAATTTTCGCCTGAGCTTTACCCCGATCGACCGCCCAAACGCGCCCGGCAGCTTGATCCATATTGGCGCGCTTACAGATTTGAGCGCAACTGCCAATCTAATGAACAGTCGCCTAGAAGGCGGGCAAACCATCAATCGCTATCAAATAAACGTCGCAAATACTGGGCCGAATGCAGTTGACAGATATGGCTTTGGCAGCTGCACGGATCCACCTTTGGGCTATACCGTGCGCAGAGATTTCCCGGGCGGCTGCGCTGCTGGAAGTGGTCTGCTGCTTTGCTTCATGTCCGGCTTTCAGTTTACGGCGGGGCCAGTGCAGGCAGGCCAACTCGCCAGATGCGAAATAGAAACTGTTGGCGTAGCTGCGCCAAATTTGGGCGCGATTAGGCTGGTGGATTCGATTCGCCGAGTTGACGGCCGCGAACTAATCGACACCAACCCGCAAAATGACAGGCTTAGCCTCGGTGCCACGAACCAAACTCAAGTCCCCACCCTTTCCTGGCTTGGCCTAATCGCACTCCTATTTGGCGTAATGCTGGTTGCACGCCGAACAGTCTGAGCAAACGAATGAATAAATCTTTGAAAATCTTGATCGCCACGTTATTGGCCCTGCCCTTTGCCGCATCCGCAGATTGGCGTTTAACAATGGCGCCAGCGTGGGTGCAAGTAGATTTTGGCGCACCAGGCATATTAGAACTACGGATTAAAAACACCGGAGACAGCGTAAGCCCAGCACAAAGTGTCTATTCACAAGGGAAGCGGTTTGTAAGTGTGGACATGCATTATGAAGTTACCCCTCTGTCAGGTGGCTGTAGGAATTGGCACACATTCAGCAATGGCTTCCTATTTCAGGTCGCATCCCAATTTTCCATTCCTGAGGTTTTGCCCCAAACTGAATTGCGATGTCAATTCAGTTTTGTTGCGCGTGGAACAGGCGTTATAAGCTTTGAGGAGCGCTTTGAATACTTTACGAACATTAATTCGCTGCTACGACTCGGAACTATCAAGATTGGTGGACTAACCGACTTAGGGGCGACCGTTAATCTCATCAGCACACGTCAAGTTAACGCGCAATCAGTAAACCGCTACCGATTAAATGTCCAAAATTTTGGTCAGTTTCCGAT
>JAYVAQ010000678.1:0-2080 GCA_043750875.1 Rhodanobacteraceae bacterium | reverse complement strand
GTCTACTTGAAGGCCAGAATTTCGGCAAATTGGTCATCCGTGTGGGTGAAGACTAGCGAGTTTTCGGCCTGCTTATTTCAGGCCATCCGATCATTTCCGGCCATTGGGCCAACTAAAATTTAGGAAAGTGTTATGAAAATATTGATGGTTTTGACCTCGCACGCAACGCTGGGTGACAGCGGTGCAAAAACTGGCTTTTGGTTAGAGGAGTTTGCCGCACCCTACTACGTCTTTAAAGACGCAAATATGCAGATTAGCTTGGCCTCGCCGCACGGCGGCCAGCCGCCGATGGATCCAAAAAGTGACGCGCCGGATGCGCGTACCAAAGCCACCCGCCGCTTCAAAGACGATCTTTTAGCAGGCGCGCATTTGGCGAAAACGCTGAAACTAAAATCGCTGAGCGCGAAGAATTTTGACGCGGTGTTTTACGTGGGTGGGCATGGGCCTCTTTGGGACTTGGTCGACGATCCCGATTCCATTGCGTTGTTAGAAGCGATGTGTGCTGCGAACAAGCCCATAGCGGCGGTATGCCACGCGCCTGCAGCGCTACTCAAGCTCAGAAATGCCAGCGGCGGTTTTCTGCTCAGTGACAAAAAAGTCACTGGCTTTAGCAACAGCGAAGAACTAGCCTCAGGTTTAAGCGACGTCGTGCCGTTTTTGCTGGAAGATAGCCTCAAACAAAAAGGTGCGAGCTATACAAAAGTCGGCAATTTCCAGCCCTACGTGATCACCGATGGCATGTTGGTTACCGGGCAAAACCCAGCGTCGTCGGAAGCTGCTGCGTGTGCGCTGTTGGCTGCACTTAAATCTAAACCAGCGGTTAAAATGCTGGAGCCAAAAACGCCCGCTGCTACCGCTAATAACTCGGACGCACAGCCCTCTGCGAAAGCGCTAAAATCGGAAGCACCCAAAAAAGCGAGGAGATTTGCATGAATCGTTTATTAGCAGGGCAGCACGCCGGCGCGCCGATTGACGCACCAGAATTGTTGGCCCAAAAAGTCATTGGGCGTTGGGACAATGAAGGCGGTGCCGGCCCCGATGGCCCGCAAGAAGGCAACTCTAGCCAGCAAAAACCTGACCCAGCGGTTTCACAATCTGGCCCTGCGCTGAAACAGCCAGCCTCGATTAGCACGCATCGCTGGAGCCAAAGCCTCAGCGGTGGCGGGCATGTACTGATCCGCCCAATCAACAAACTAGATGCCAATGCCGAGCGCGCTTTTATAGAAGGCTTATCCAGTGATGCCAAGCGCCTTCGCTTCATGGCGCAGATCGCGCATCCAACGGAAAAATTCATTGCACAGTTGACTAATCTTGACGGCATCAACGAAGTTGCGCTGGAAGCAGTGGTGAAAGACGGCGCAGCTGAAAAAATCGTCGGCGTCAGCCGCTACAGCAACGATGTTGCGCAAAACCGCTGCGAATGCGCACTCGCAGTCAGTGATGAGTGGCAACACAAAGGCTTAGGCACAGCGCTGATGAAACACCTCATTGAAGTCGCGCACACCAACCGCATCGCGGTGATGGAAAGCGTTGAATATGCGGAAAATTTGGCAATGCGCACGCTGTTGCACGAGTTGGACTTCCACGTACGCGCCGATCCTCATGATGCGCGGCAAGTGATCTACACCCTGACGCTCAGCGCGGTTTCTGAACGATAAGCGAGCACAGATTCGAGCGAGATTAATGCGTTCGCCAACACACAGAACTAATTTTTTGATCGCCCTATCTTAACGACGTTACATCGCATCGGTGTCCATCACTGAGCGAACGAGCAGCACAAGTAGGACACTTTAAGGAGTTAGGTTATGAACAATAAATTATCCCTCGCAGTTGCATTAGCAAGTTTGACTTTTGTTGGCCAAGCGGCGGCGCAATTGGTAGTTTACGAACATGATGGCTTTGTCGGCCAATCGTTCACCACCAATCAAGATGTTATGAATTTCAAGCGCCAAGGCTTTAATGATCGTGCTTCATCAGCGATCGTTTTGCGTGACCGTTGGGAAGTTTGCGACGACGTGCGTTTTGGTGGGCACTGCGTGGTGCTGCGCCCAGGGCGCTATCCTTCCTTTGGTGCAATGGG
>JAYVAQ010000677.1:0-9340 GCA_043750875.1 Rhodanobacteraceae bacterium | reverse complement strand
AATGAACATCTGCTTATTGAATTGAGCTGTTGGAGATCTGAAAGATGGCCCTAGAATTAGACGAATTGCCCGCTGACTATAAGCCGCGTGTTGCGCTGCCTAAAGGCTACAAGCCCAAAAGTAGCGAAGAATATATGTCTGATAAGCAGCAGGAGTACTTCCGCCGCAAGCTTTACAAGTGGAAGGAAGACCTGATTGCGGAATCGCAAGTCACCATTGAAAACCTACGTGATGAAGTGCGCGATGTGGGCGATGAAGCCGAACGCGCATCACGAGAGACGGAAAACAGCGTTGAGCTGCGTACCCGTGATCGTTATCGCAAGCTATTGAGTAAAATCGACAAGGCGGTGCGCCGTATTGAAGATGGCGTGTATGGCTATTGCGAAGAAACCGACGAAGAAATTGGCCTGGCACGTTTAGATGCGCGCCCAATTGCCACGATGTGCCTAGATGCGCAAGAGCGCTGGGAACACCGACAAAAGCAAATGGGCGAATAGCGCGTCGAAGCGCTCAGTTGAGTTAAAGTGCGCGAATATGATTGACGCGCACTGCAAACCCCAAGCCGCTGGATTTACCCTACTGGAAGTGCTGGTCGCGCTGGCGGTGGTAGCGGTTGCACTCGCGGCGTTGGTGACTGCCGCGAGCGGGCAGCTAAAAATCGCGGAGCGCACGCGCGACAAAGCCGTCGCTGGTTGGGTGGCGGCGAATGTTTTGACTGATCTCAAGCTGCGTGAGCGTTTTCCCGAACCGGGCGAACGCACTGGCGCGGTCACGATGGCAAATCAGCGTTTTAGTTGGCGCGCCCTGATACAAACCACGCCTGAGAGTGACTTGCGCCGGATTGACTTGCGCGTCAGTTTGAAAACAAACGGCATGCCCGATCAGCCGGTGTTAACCCGCACCGAGTTTGCAGGACGGCATTGAAGGTGCGGCGCCGCAAGCGTAGCAATCCGCCAAGGGCGGATAAATTGCGAAACAGAAACGAAGTTTCTTTAAGTGCAGCGCGTTTGGGTGGCTTTACTTTGCTCGAAATTCTGGTCGCGGTCGCGATCTTTGCAGTGCTGGCGGCGATGGCTTACGGCGGTTTGAACAGCATTGTGCGGGCGCAGATTGCGGTGCGTGAATCCAGCGATGCCTTAGTCGCCCTGTCACGCGCACTTACGCGCTTGGAGAAAGACCTCGCCCAAGCGTATAGCCGTTCCGCGCGCGGAGCCTATGGAACGATAGAGCCCGCCATGGTTGGCGATAGTAATAGTTTAACCGTTACCACCATGGCAATTGCCGCCAGCGCGGCTGGCCCTAGTGCTTCGCCGGTCCGAGTGCGCCATAGTTTGGCGCAAAGCCGATGGTTGCGCGCACAAACCGCGGCCTTGGATTTGGCACCCAGCACGCCTGAAACAGCACGTTTAGTTCTGGATGATTTTAGCGACGCCAGCCTGCGCTATCTGGATGCGCAGCTGATTGAGCATGATCGCTGGCCACCGGCAAATGCCGCGCTTGAGGGCCGGAGCCCAGACGCCTTGCCGCGCGCGGTCGAACTAAGGTTTACCAGCAAGCGATTCGGCGAAATTCGCCGCCTATTTGCGCTTACTGAGGTGCGGCAATGAGGCGCTTGCAATACAGAACTCAGCGAGGCATAGCCTTGCTCACTGCGCTGATGATTTTGGCGCTTGCAGCGTTGCTGGCCTACGCGCTGATACAGCAGGGCACCGTGGCGCTGGATCGTGCCGCTGGTGCCCAGCGCGGTGCGCAAGCGCGCGCGTTGGCGGATGGCTTGTTCGATTACGCGTTGATTGGGTTGTTGCGTGATGTTGCGGCTGGGCCTATTGATTCCCGCACAGAGGATTGGGCCAAACCACTGCCGCCGCTACCGGTGCCACAGGGCGTAGTTACCGGGCGATTGGAAGATTTGAATGGACGCATCAATCTCAATGGTTTCGTCGGCACTGATAGGGAGGCCGCTGAGACATTAAAAATGCTGACACGCCTGTTGGAAATACTGAAATTAAACCCGCAAATTGCCGGGCGCATTCAGGATGCAATTGACGCCGACGACAGCAACACGGCCGGCGGTGAGGATGTGGATTTTATGAGCCAAAGGCCCGCCTCACGCGCGCCCAACCGTGCGTTACAACATTTCAGCGAGTTAAGGCATTTGCCGGGATTGAGTGCCAAGGATTACGCGCTACTGAGCCGGTATGTCTGCACGATTGATGCCGCCGCGCCATTTAATGTCAATACTGCAGAAATTCCTGTGCTGATGAGTCTAAACCCTGCTATTAGCGAAGAATTGGCAAAAAAACTCTGGCGCGATGGTCAAGCGAACTTTACCAACAGGAACGAATTCATCAGGGAAGTGTTTAACAGCGCTCAGACTGCTTTAATTGAACTGCAGCTCGGCATAACCTTGGACGTTAGCAGCACCGACTTCATCGCCCACGCCCGCATCAAGCTGGACGGCGTGGACTATCGCTACAGCGCGCAGCTGAACCGGGTCGACAACCAAATCCTCTGGCGCATGCAGGGCGAGTAGCGAAGGCGTAAATTCAGCCCTAAATTGTGGGGCGGCACACGTTTTTGCCACACTCAATTGTCAAAAAGCGTAACGCCGTAAAGTATATTGCGCGCTTCGCAACACAGGGCCTTATCGCCATGTCGATGTTATCGCGCCAGTTCATTGCCCAAACCAAGATTTTTCTGCTGGGCGCAGCCATGTCTTTTACGGCGCAAGCGCAAGTCATATTCAGTGACGGTTTTGAGGATGTAAACGATAAATCCGCCGCACGTTTTCTGGATCAAGCAAGCTACGGTGGGCGTTTGCAAGACATCGCACTAGTGCGCCAATTGGGTTATGCGGGTTGGCTGGAGCAACAGTTTGCCGCGGCCGTGTCTTTGCAAAAGCCCTACCTAGATTGGGCGCCGGGTGGCATCTATCAGCAGCATCGACAGGAAGCGTGGTTTATTCACAGCGCACAGTTAGCGGACCCCAGCAACCCGCTATTGACGCACGATGATCAATTGCGTCAACGCGTGGCATTTGCGCTGTCCGAAATCATGGTGACTTCGGATAAAAACGCAGCGCTTTTGTTTCAGCCCTATGCATTGGCAGATTATTACGACACGCTTGCACGCGGTGCTTTTGGCAATTTCCGTACGCTCTTGGGTCAGGTCACTTTGCATCCGGCGATGGGTAAATTTCTCAGCATGCTGGGGAATCGTAAAGCCGATGCTGCGCTCAATATTCGCCCCGACGAAAACTATGCGCGCGAAATTTTGCAGCTGTTTTCGATTGGCTTGGATCAGCTCAATTTGGACGGTACCCCGGTCATAGTCAATAACGCGCGGGTGCCAAGCTATGGTCAAAATCAAGTGCGTGGTTTCGCCCAAGTTTTTACCGGTTGGAACTTTAGTGCCTGCAGCGTCGCCACATATAGTGATTGCGAGCCCGGCAACCCGTATGAAGCGCCCTGGTCTAGCCCGATGGTGCCGTTTGAAGCCTTTCACGACAACACTAGCAATAAGCAGCTTCTGGTTTATCCAGGCGTAGCACTGCCAGGTGGGGTTTTGAGCGCGGGCGGCAATGCCACGCAGGAGCTCCACGCGGCGCTGGATAATATTTTCAACCACCCGAATGTAGGGCCGTTTTTAGCGCAGCAATTGATCCAACGCCTAGTCACCAGTAACCCAAGCCCCGCCTATGTGCAGCGCGTCGCAACGGTGTTCAATAACAATGGCCAAGGCGTACGCGGCGATCTCAAAGCGGTGATTCGCACGCTGTTGTTGGACCCAGAAGCACGCATGGTGCCGCTCGCGTCGCAAACAACGTATGGCAAGCTACGCGAGCCCATACTTAAGCTGGTTCGGCTTTGGCGAATTGCGCCTGGGCGCTCAGTCAATGGCCGGGTGTTTCGCTACTCGCATATTCGCGATCAGTTTGGGCAATTGCCGCTGAGTGCGCCTTCGGTATTTAATTTCTTCAAGCCCGATTTCGCACAACCCGGGGAAATTCGCGCAGCAGGTTTGGTGTCGCCAGAGTTTCAAATCGCTACCGATACGCAGTTAGTCACAGCACCCAATGAGCTAGGCTGGCGGATTTTTCTGTTCTACGTTGGCAGCCGATACAGCGTCGTTTGGGAAAATGGCGCGCCGGTGCCGGAAGAAACATTAATGGACTACAGCGCCCTAAAAACGCTTAGCGCCAACCCCGCAGCCTTGGTGGATCATCTTAATTTGGTGATGATGTCCGGGCAAATGTCGCCGTTTATGCGCAATATTTTAATTAATCGATTAAACGGCCCGCTGCCCGATGCGATTCCCGGGCAACCTACTGGCGCGCCGCCTGATCAGGCGCTTTTTCGAGTACAGCAAGCGCTGTATTTGATCGTCAATTCTCCTGAATTCAACATCCAAAAGTAAGGCGGCCGCTATGAACTTTGATCGTAGAAAATTTCTGCGCCGCTCCATCCAGACTGCTCTCGGTGGTGTCGCGCTCTCCAGCGCGTTTGGCAATCTCAAAGCGATTGCGGCCGCAGCAAACGTAGTCAACGGTGGCGTGTTCCCAGACTACAAAGCTCTGGTGTGTGTGTTCCTGCACGGCGGCAACGATAGCTTCAACACCATCGTGCCTTATGACGCTTCGCACTACGCAACCTACAGCGCTACTAGGCCGGCATTGGCGATAAATCAAGCGGCAGTCGCGGCGCTATCGTTAAATGCGCAAGCAGCGCAAGGCGGTTTGCCGGGTGGTTTGCCCAGTGACGGTGGCAGTTACGGCTTGCATCCTTCTATGCCTGAGATGCGCGGCTTATTTAATACCCAGCGTGCGGCAATCATTGCGAATGTTGGACCACTGCTGGGGCCCATCACGCAAGCACAGTTTCAAGCCGGTACGCACCCAGCCCCACCGCAATTGTTCTCGCATGACGATCAAGCCAATTTCTGGCAGACCTCGCGCGCCGACGATGCAACCGCAAACGGTTGGGGCGGACGAATTGCCGACTTATTGTATGCGGGCAATCCAAATCAACAGCTGCCCATGACGCTATCGCTTTCCGGGCAAAGCCTATTCCAGCGCGGCGGTTTGATCAATCAATACGTGATGAGCGCTTATGGCGTGGAAACCATCGATTATCTTGGCGCCTATCAAAACGAGCTTGGCACCCAATCCTTTAACGCGCTAAATGCAGACGGCGTGCAGGGCCACATGTTTGAGCGGGCCTATGCCTCGGCCACGCGACGCTCGATTGCTACCTACGAAATGTTGGAAACGGTATTGACTGCACCCCCAACCTGGACCACGCCTTTTCCAGATAACTTCTTAGGAGCCCAGCTGCGTCAAGTCGCCAACTTAATCAACGTGCGCGGCGCTGGCGGCTTAAATATGCGGCGCCAAATTTTCTTCGTTAGCCTTGGTGGCTTTGATACTCACGACACGCAGTTGGTAACGCAAGCAGGCATTTTGGCGTCCGTTTCGCAGGCGATGCAAGCGTTTTACCAAGCGACGGTGCAGATGGGAATCAGTAACGAGGTCACCGCATTTACCGCTTCTGATTTCGGCCGCACCTTATCCACCAATGGCGATGGCACCGATCATGGCTGGGGCGGGCATCATTTTGTTGTTGGCGGCGCGGTACGCGGTGGTCGTTTTTATGGACAGATGCCATCGCTATTGCAAACCGGAAATCCGAATGATGCGGGCTACGGCCAGATCATTCCAACGACCGGCGTGGATCCCTATTCAGCCACTTTGGCCAGTTGGTTTGGCGTTGGTGCCAGCGGCATTGGCGATATTTTCCCGAATCTTGGCGATTATCCGAGCGGGAATCTGGGGTTTATGGTTTGAGCCTATCTGCCCCGATTGGAGAACATGCGTAGTACCAATATCATCCGATTCTAAAATAGCGCCTAGTTTTCGCGTTATGGGTAAACTGCCGAAACATTCTTGCGGCTACGGATCATGGCGCTAGTCAACACGCTGTTGGTGGAAGATCACGCCGAAACCAGGCACTGGTTTGAACAGCGGTTGGCGCAATGCGCGCGGGTGCGCTTGCTGGCTTCAGTGGGCAGTTTGAAGGAGGCGTTGGTACGCTTGCCGGAGGCCGAACTGGTATTGCTTGATTTGCATCTGCCAGACGGGCACGGGCTGAAATTGATCGAGCGCGCACGGCATTTGCCCAAGCCGCCGGAAATTATGGTGGTCAGCGTATTTGCCGACGAGCGCTCGGTGCTGGACGCGCTAGCAGCAGGCGCGCGTAGCTATGTGTTGAAAGATAGTGATGCCGCGAGTCTTGAGCGTGCGATCGAACAACTTTTGGACGGCGGCGCGCCGATCACCCCGAGCTTGGCAGTGCATGTACTGAAACGGTTACGACAGACACAGAGTGAGTTGACGCAGACTGAAGCACTGACCGAGCGCGAGATCGATGTGCTAAAAGCAATTGCGCGTGGCGGCAGCTATAAATCGGTGGCGGATCAATTGGGCTTAAAGGCGTCCACGATCGCCAGTTATGTCAAGACGATCTATCGCAAACTTGAGGCGCACTGCCGTTTGGAGGCGATTCAACGCGCGGTGCGCCTAGGACTCATTGAGCCGGAGTGAATCGAAATTCTCCATTCGGAAAATCTCGAGATACCCGCGATTGGGGTATCCAAGCCAGCAGATCTGCCCGATATTTAGCACATGCAAAGCCAATCCCCGGTCCATGCTTCCGCTGAGCTCGTAAACTCTCCGCCCCCGCGGGCATGGCAGATGGTGCTCGCGTGGCTGATGCCTTTGCTGCTCACAGCAATTGCGGTGTTGCTGGCGTGGCCGCCAACTGAACCTGCGGAAGTGGCAAAAATTGTTTTGCAAATGGATGGCATCGCGCCGGGCCCACACGTTCGGCTTTACCGTGATTGGTTCGAGCGTGATCGCGGCCCACCGATGTTGCTGATCGCGCGCTTTGATCTTCCAAAGTTGCGCACGCAAGCCTATGAACCGCTGGTGCTGAAAGTGCACCTGCTCACGGGCGTATTTACGCTGAGCCTGAACGGGCAAACGGTGGTGGCGCCGAAGTTGTCGGCTTGGCAGCGTGCGCGTGAAAGCCAAATCCTATTGCCGCAAAGTGCACTGAGGGCGGGCACCAATGAGCTGCAATGGCATTTGCAGCAAGGTCAAGCCACGCTTGCAAATCTTAAGTTGTACCGCGCAAGGACGTTGACCGGCTTTATTCAGCAACAAAGCATCCCCCGGTTTGCGATCGCCAATGCGGCCGCAAGCTTCACTTTGATCTTGATGTTGGCCGGCATTTGGTTCACCAGGCGTCATGCGCAGGAGTTTTTATTGTTTGCGCTCGGCGTGCTTTTTTGGGCGGCTTACTCGATGCTGGTTGGCGCGGGGATACTGGTGATCTCGCTCAAATTCAGCCAAATTTTGGCGCATATATTCCTACAAGGATTTGTGTTGTGCATTGCGCTATTCGCGCGGCGCTTCGCGGGCAAATCTTGGTTAGGTCTTGATCAGTTGCTTTGTCTATTGGCGGGCATCGCTGTCATTGCTCTGTTAGTTTCATACCAAATTTTCGGTATTCAAACAATTTATTCAAGCATTAGCGGCGTGCATCGGCTGGTGCTCTTAGGTTTCGGTGTGGTGATCTTGTGGGAGTTAGCACGCTATTCGCGCGCGCAGAGCGATGTGGCGCGCGCGTTGCTTGCGGGTACGGCACTATCTGGACTGCTCTTGGGCCTGCACGATGCGCTCAGTTTTGCGCAGCTCATCGACACGCCGATAGCCCTGATTGGTGTGGGGCTACCGGTTGCATTGACCAGCATGGGTGTGGTGATTACCTTGCGCTACGGGCGTGCGTTGCATGAAGCAAAACTGCTCAATGAACAATTGGATACGCGCGTGCAAGCCAAGGCCGCAGCCTTAGAAGCGCTGTATGTCCAGCACGCTGAGCTGGAGCGAAAGCGAATATTGGACGGCGAGCGTGAGCGAATCCTGCGTGACATGCACGATGGTGTGGGCGGGCGCTTGGTCGCATTGATCGCCGCCAGTGAACGCGAGGATTTTTCTGCCGAACAGCTTAGAACCAATGCCACGGCGGCGCTGCGCGACTTGCGCTGGATGATCGATTCCTTAGATGTGGAAATTGCCAGCGAGTTGGCCGTGGCGCTGGGTAATTTTTTCGCGCGCGTGTTGCCGATGTTTGAACAGGCGGGAGTGGCTTTTAAACTTATCAGTGATGATTTGCCCGATGGCGTTGCAATGGCGCCAGCGCACTTGTTGCAACTGTTTCGCTTCTGCGACGAGGCGCTGCAGAACGCGCTTAAGCACAGCCATGCAACGCTTGTAGTCTTGAGCGCGGCATTACTGGGAAGCGAGAAATCTGGGACATTGGCGCTCAGCATTTCCGATAACGGCTGCGGTTTTGATCACCGCCAAGCCGCTGATGGGCGCGGGCTGCGGCATTTACGGCACCGTGCCACAGCGTTACATGCAAAGTTTGAGTTGCACTCCGATAGCACCGGTTCCAGCCTGAGTTTGTTGATCCCTTTGAGCGAGTAAGCCCACACAACACCCCAACTTGGGGTATGTCTGCAGGCTAGCTGCATCGAAACTAACAGTACTTTAGTCAGAGAACTCAGCCATGCTGCGAACTAGCCTGTTTTTGACCGTATTGATGCTTTCGCCGCTAACGCAGGCCGCCACATTTGTCGTTGATCGCACCGACGAGGTACAAGTCAGTAGCTGCACGGCGGCGGCGGGCGATTGTTCACTGACTGGCGCCATTGGCCGCGCCAATATTGATAGCGTGACCGACAATATTCACTTCAATGTGCCGATGAGTGATCCGGGCTGCATCGCTACGACTGGCGTTTGCACCTTCAACATCCTCAATGCAGCTGGGCGCGTGATCGAGCAAAAACTGATCGTGGATGGCTACACCCAAGCCGGTGCCAGCGCCAATACGCAGACTCCCGCGCAAGGCGGAAGCAATGCCCAGATCAAAATCCAATTGCGCGGCAGCGGCACGGCCGCCCTGAATGATGCTTTAACCGCGACTGAAACAGTCGTGATTCGCGGGCTTGCCATCGGCGGTTTTGGCGGCAACAGCGCAATTGGCATTGGACTCACTGGCGCCAGTTTAAGCGTCGTTGAAGGTAACTTTTTGGGGACTGACGCGACCGGCATGATCGCCGTGCCAAATTCCTTCGGTGTCAATGTTGCAGGTAACCCCTTTGCTGGTTCGCAGCCAGTGGGTGTGCGTATTGGCGGCCTGCTGCCTGCACAGCGCAATGTGATCAGTGGCAATACCGGGCCAGGCGTTACCGGTAACGGCACCCGCATGCTGATTCAGGG